>JANNFJ010000572.1:0-5457 GCA_031379725.1 Calothrix sp. OTE_75_metabat_31 | reverse complement strand
AAAGGTCATCTACCTCAATTTTTATGCCTTAGTGGTAAATTCACCCTAGCTACTGCAATTGTGTTTACCGCAGCGAGTCAAACAACCCCCGCATCCGCTAAAGTTCGCTCTAATATTTCTGTATTATCGAACCTAGTCAACGAACTTCAACAAGGTACTTCCACAAATCAAGATAGTTTTTTTGATGCCGAGAAAGGCGATCGCCAACTTGAGCAGGATTTTATATCTAGCTCAATTCAGACTGAAAGTAATAATCTTCAGAATATAACTCTTAGAGAACGGCTAAAGGCGAAAAACGCCGGGAGCAGCTTAGTATCTCGCTTACGTTCGATTCGAGATAATCGGCATAATGTCGCCATCAGTCGAACCACAATGAACAATGTAGAGACGCGACATGTCGCGTCTCCATACCAGGCAAATAATGCAAAAACCCCGTATACCACATACCTAAACCATACGGATAAGACAAAAACCCCATATATCGCATCTTTGAACTATGTGAAAAATTCAGAGACGCGATATAAAGCCCTGCGGGCACGCTCCGCGAACGCGTCTCTACATGAAATAGTTAATGACATTGGTGTGAATGCTGGGGTTTCTAAAACAGTCACTCCTGATATGACTTGGGCACCTATCACCAAAAATATAAATAGTTCTTCCTTTTCCCCTTCTCCCATTCCCTCAAACACGCTAGCACAGGAAACATCGACCCCAGAAATAGATAAGATCATCAACGAACTACGTTCGGTTAAAGATACTGAAATTCAACCATTCTTCTATTCCCCAGGTCTAAGCATTTATGTTCCTACCGGTTTTGGGGGCGATCGCAACAGAGGTTTTATTAGTGGTAGCTATCAACCAAGAGGTCGCTTCTCTAACGATGATGACTTTGGGGTAGGCGTTGGTGTTGGTTTGGGTGACTCCCGTAAATCTGTTGGTGTTGAACTTTCTTATACTTTGGCTAGCTTTGGTCGCAACCGAGAGTTTGGTAGCGGTGGTTTTAACATCAAAGTGCATCGTCAGTTACCTTCGGATTTGGCTGTAGCTATCGGTTGGAACGGTTTCTTGAATATAGGTGATGAGAATAACTTTCAACAATCTCTGTATGGAGTTGCTACTAAGATTATCAAAACCCAGGGTAGCATTGACAAACCTTTTAGTCGTGTTGCTTTGACTGCTGGCATTGGTACAGGACAGTTTAGAACCCAGAGTGCAGTCTTTGATAAGAACTATAACGTTAACGTTTTTGGTAGTGTTGCAGTTCGGGTTGCTAAACCAGCCAGCTTAATAGTCGAATGGACTGGACAAGATTTAGGAGTAGGTGTTTCAATTGCTCCCTTCCCGAACTTACCTTTGGTTATCACTCCTGCTGTACGCGATATCACAGGTGCAGGAGACGGTGCCCGTTTTGTTTTAGGTACTAGCTTTTCCTTCCAGTTTTAGGGAAAATTAGAGATAGAGTGCAACAACACATTTAAAAGGATTTTTTCATGCAGAAAATTGTATATAGCATATTTGCCAGCATATCATTACTAGCCGTCAGCGGATTTTTTACCCTTCGGGCCAACGCTCAAGATAATCAGTCGGATATTACGGGCACCAATGTTTTTAGCAATCCTGTTATTCAAGATAATCAGTCAGATATTACAGGAACAAATGTATTTAACGATGTTACACCCGGTTTTTTTGAAGCCAATAGATTAAGTAAAGAAACCACAGGGCAAGCCGAACAATTAGCCCAAAAGCTGACTGAAGCCAAACGTCTTTGTCCTAATATCAATAGCGATACAACCGAGTGTTTAGATTTTAGGAAATTATTGGGAGAGTCTAAAACATTTCTAGGTAATGTCAACGAACAAGTAGGAAAAGTTCGAGTTAACCAAGTTAACCGTGCATGGTAGTAGATATACTGTAGAGCAGGTAAGGAGGTTTTATCCACACACTAAAAAGAAATTAGCTCTAACCTGAGCAAATTTCTTTTTAGGGATGCTTCCTGACGTCAGCATGACAGTTTAAATCAATTTAGGGATGCTTCCTGACGTCAGCATGACAGTTTAATTCCTTCCTAAATTGATTTCAAGTTTCTTAGAAGATGTTACATGTAACGTCTCTACAAATGATTTATTAATGAATGTAGAGACGCTTTCCCTGTAAGGGGTTCGGTGCAGGGTAATATCGTGTTTCCGTCTTTACAACGTCACAAATTAGTAGAGGTTAGATTTGTTTTACCTAACGGATGAAAAAATTTAAAACTGAGCCTTATCGGTCTAACTAAATAATACAAAAAATGTATGTATTTAGGGACATGCATAAATTCTAAATCTCTTGAATTCGGACTTATTATATAACTGAGTAGATGCTTAACTAAATATCTATTATGCTTTCCTAAGATATTATAACTATCAACTAACATTAAACCTCTCAGCAAAAATGCATATAGCCCCTGTAACAATCCTTGCTGAAAAATACCAAATAATTTTTCCTGTTTATTATCTGTTATAAATAATTGTTCCATAACACTACTTATATATCTTTGCACTACAAAATCACTAGCTATTTTTTGATTTATTTGCAATGGAAATTCTACTTCTAGCAGTTCTCTTGCTAAAGCTAAACCAAAAATAAGCAATCTTTCGCTACCTAGATTTTGAGATTGCTGAATAAGTAATTCCCAGTTAAGAGCCGAAGTATGAACAAGTTCGGCAATATCACAGATTTGCTTGAGCTTTTCCTGTCGGTAGTGAGCATCTTTGACAATTTGCACGCACAAAATTAGCAGCGAATCTTCTGGTGAGAGATTAACTACCTGTTGATTTAAAATAGATACTGTCTGGCATCGCTGCCAAAGCTGTTGAAAGTTTAATTTATAGGGAAAGCATGACGGGGCAAGTTGCCAGTGAATATCAATATGTATTTTATCATCTTGGCTAGTAAAATCTTGTCCCCATTGCTGTAGTTCGCTGCGAGCTTGATAACCTTGAGAAAGTAATAATTCTTTGACTTTAGGAAAGTCAGCTTTTTCTATAAGTAAATCGATATCGCAAAATTCCCTTAACGTTAGATTTTTGTAAGCAGAGACAGCAAGTACGGAACCTTTGAAGGGAATCACTTGAATATCATGATTTTGGCACAATTCGAGTATTTGACAAAGTTTCTTGCCCAGAAAAAGATTGCGTGCGGTTTTTATATGGCTGTATGCTTGTAGGGTCGGTTGAATATTTTTTGGGATGCATTCAAGATGACTTGTAAGCAGATTTCGATGGAGGAGAAGAAAGACTCCGTGTTGACAAGCTTGTTGAAGTAAATATTTCCAATCGATATTTTTCTGTGTTTGTAGTAATTCCTTAATACGTAAAGCAGTTGTAGTATCGATGTGAGTACGCGCATAACACAACAAAAGTTCATCTTCTATGCGCCAGTTTGAGATTGGGGGAGTTAATCTATTTGATTGAACTTTGGATAAATTTTGACTGAGCTTAGTTTCAAGTTTATCAAACGCGGCATAATGTTGCTTTACTCCTTGGGGTTCTCCGACAACAAATCCCTGATATTCTACCCAAGCATGAGCCTGAAATTCTGTTGCTAGTCTTGTACCAATTTTTAATTCGGCATCTATTCCCTGACGACGCAATAGAAACCATAGTACAAGTGCTTTTCTTAAGCAGGTTGCCCAGCTATAGTACTTAGCTGCAATCTTCACCATATTTGCAGTGGTGAGAACTTGAGAAGTCGGATGCAGCGAGGATAATTCTGACGTTAGAAATTTCGATAATAGAAAATGAGTGCGTTTGACACCGAATTTTAACAGTAAAGCGATCGCAGGAAGTAATATTAGCGCTTGCATAAGAAGCCAGCGCTCGCTATTGGAAAACTTCTTCCAAGTACGCGCTTTTTGAATTAATAATGCTGATACGTCCATTTTTAGATTTTGAGTAATATATTATGTGCTTCTTTTTGTCTGTACCTCAGTCTCAACCTGCGATCGCCAAGACTGGGCATAACTACCACCCTTAACTAATAACTCCTGATGCGTACCCGATTCTATTACCTTTCCCCCTGCCATAACGTGAATGACATCTGCTTGTTGGGCAGTGGTAAAACGATGGGTAATGATTATTACCGTTCTCTTCTGAGCTAGTTCGCGCAAACGTCCTAACCAGTTAGCTTCTGCCCAAGCGTCCATTGCACTTGTTGGCTCATCGAGGACAACAATCGGTGCCTCACGCAGCCAAGCTCTAGCAAGCGCTAAACGTTGCCATTGTCCGCCGCTTAATTCCGCTCCACCAAATCGCGTACCCAACAAAGAATCATATCCTCCTGGTAGCTGCTGGATGGCGATATCTGCACCTGTCATAGATGCTACCGCTTCGATTTGCTCCCCCATTGGGTTTGCTGCGATTGCGCCAATAGCAATGTTATTCGCTACTGTATCCTGGTAGCGGGCAGGATACTGAAACATGACGCTGAATAGCTCGCGCAATTCTGCTGTCGCAATATCTCGAATATCTATACCATCGATAGTAATTCTACCCGCTTCAGGGTCGTAAAAACGACAAAGTAACTTAACAAGGGTACTTTTCCCGGCTCCATTTTCACCGACAATTGCCACTATTTGTCCCACTGGAATAGTTAGAGTAAACCCATTCAATGCTAACCGCTGACTGCCGGGATAATAAAAACTAACTTGCTCAAAACAAATTCCTTTTGTTAAACCCACTTTTTGCAGTCTGCATTCTGCACCCTCATTTCTCAATAACGGTTGCAGGGAAAGAAATTCAAATAAGTCTTGGAGTAAAAATAAATTCTGGTAGATTTTGTTGAAATTTCTCAGTAAGCTGTGTAGTAATCCTTGTGCCAGCCAGAGGGATTGTAAAAGTAGTGCTAAATCGCCTAAACTTAGCTTTCCTCGTGCCATTTGCCCCACCATCCAACTTAAAGCAATGCCAAGTATCACCAAAGACAGGAAACTAGCAGAAAATTGAGCCAAACTGCGCGATCGCATTAACCCCATTTTCTCTTTTCGCAAGCGCTGACGCAGGTTTTGATAGCTGGCTTGAAAGCGATCGCCTAAAGCGAATAAGCGTACTTCGGCAGCAAATTCGCGTTCTGTAAGTATATTCTCGTAGTAATCTATATACCGTTGCGTGACTGTATTCTGCAATCGCCACTGATTTTCGATTTGATTGCTTTTATACATGACATAAAAAGGTGGGAAACTGCTCAAAAGCAATCCCAAGGGTAGCCAAATGCCCAAAGGGAGTAAAACAACAGCTACCGATAGCAGCGTCAGGGTACTGCTAATTAATTCTCCGAGATTTTCGAGAAGTACGAAGGGTTGATTTTTCCCTTCCTCGCAAGCACGATGCAAGCGATTATAGTAATCAGGACTCTCGAAAAAAGCTAAGTCGAGGGAAATTGCTTGACGATGAATCGAAGAACTCACATAATCTTGCGTTA
>JANNFJ010000546.1:0-4847 GCA_031379725.1 Calothrix sp. OTE_75_metabat_31 | reverse complement strand
TTTAAAAACTCAGAAATAAATTTTGTAGGTATAATTAGAGTCCGATTATTTGCAAGATATTAGGTTTTGCTATCATTCCAGGCAACTTTTTCCTTTTCATCAAACGCGATCGCGCTTTCTCTTTATAGAATACGAGACCTGGGGTAAATTGAACGCTAACGCATCCCCTTTATTCCAGTAATGCGATCACGCTTATAGGTTATCCAACCAAGCCACCAAATCCCTTCAATTAAAAAAAATCTAGCAAAGCCTCAGCGAAATCTTCCAATTGATTAGTTATTAATTGGCTAATGCGTGCTTTCAACTCCGGAGCAAGCAAACCAATTTTGCGCTTCAACTGAAGATTACCACTTCTAATTTTCCTTTTTGCCTATCCTCTTCTCTATTTTGTAACTGCCAACTGGTGACGGTTCCCATAACTACTTCTTACGAAAACTGGTACTAAAAACTCAATAGTATTGTAGGGTGCGTTACGACTTGCGTCTAACGCACCCTACGTATCTTTTCAAAAATCAAATATGATTTCTATAGTTCTAGAGTAATCAATCCATTTTTATGTAGATATTCGTTATTTAACAGCTTACTTTCCTGATTTTGTATCAACTCTCTTGCTCCCAATCTTCAATTTGTAATCCATCGACTCGATTAAATTCCCGCACATTATGCGTCACCAATATTAGATCGTTCACCAAAGCTATCGCTGCTATTTGTTCATCATAAGGGCCGATTGGTGTACCTACAACTGCCAAATCTGCCCGTATTTTTCCGGCTTGAATTGCGGCTTCTGAATCTAAATGTATAATATTAAACTGTATAAAAAATCGTTGCAATATTTCTAAATTCCTGTCACGTTGAGAACTACGATAAGCCCCATAATATAGTTCCAATTGGGTTATAGTGGAAACTAAAATATCGGACGGCTGTTGTGCTGCAAGTCGAGATGTTACTGTAGGACTGCTATTATTGATTAAGCGAATACACACATTTGAATCAAGCAAATAAGTTAAAATAGCTGCTCCCTAGTTTCATATTCTCCCTGTTCTGGTCTTGACAGGGGTTCTCCTACCCAACCACCAATCACTTCTTCAAAAAAACCAGGCATCCAGCCAAGATTTTGTGGTGTTAATTTTTGAATTATTAATGTAACTTCAATTTCTGTATCTACCATTTCTATTGGGATATTAAGATGGAGAATACCGTCTTGTCCAACATGAGAACGTACTTTAATATTTTCCATTATCTTTTCTCCTGATACATACTTTCTTTAACTCAAATTTAACTCACATTTTCAAGGCAGCCAATTAATAGCATTATAATTATCAATTTGAAGAAATTGAGATTAAAAACTTGGCTTGCTTAAGAATTAAGAGTACTTGACAAATATCATAAATCATGGGTAGAAATAAATAGCCGAACTTAATTTACTCAATCAAGCCAGAATCTGCATAAAAATACCCAATAACCTTTCCACAGGGTCAATCGATATTTCCATAGGGTCAATATATAACTTTTGATTTTCCAGTCGCAAAAACTTCCACAGCACACCAGTCGTTACACATCCATAAATAACATCAACTTGCTGATTTTCCCTTGCATTAAATATCTGTGCTGCTAACATTTCGCTACCGCATTGACCTAACCCAAGATTAATATTTTCATTCTTTGCCTCGACAATTGACATCACTGGAGCGCTAATATAATATTGTTCGCTGCTACGAGTAATCAAAAAATCTGGCGAACCATTAAGTCCAAGCGATGTATCAACGGTAAAATCGCTGCCAGAAAATAACGCAATTTGGAAATCCATCTTACGTTTCACTTCCAGCAATATCGGAGCAATAATCATTTCCGAACGAGCTTTTTCACTGTTAATTGCAGTTGCTAACGGTAACGATTCCCGCAATGTCATCGAGAGTAATTCTGTAGGTAATACAGATTTTATATTAGGAAATAATTGAGTTTTTTCTTCTAAATTTAAATTAAAATCTGCAACAAGGCTTTTAAGAGTAAATTGGCTATATGGCATAAAACATGTACTCAAGTTAATCGTAGTTAATCGTAGGTTGGTGCAGCGTAAGCGTAACCCAACAATCCCATCACGGCAGCTATTAGTAATTAACTTCGACTTTTTTCCACTACGTTCGTAACATGGGATTCTTCCCTTCGGTCAGAATGACAGTTTATAAGTGGCTAGGTTAGGATAGCATCTTTGTCTATTCGATAACCCCAACATTCTAGGCTACATAAAATCAAGCTTAATACCATTTTGATATGAAGATGCATATAACTAGCCTGCCTTGGCAGGCTTTGTATCAATAGCCCCAGGCTTAGAGCCTGCGGGCGTTCTATGCAGCTTCACATAGAATTGGTATAAGATAAAAGGGATTAGGTCATTTATTTTTTGGAACACTCTTAATGAAAATGTTGGGTTACGCTGAACGCTCCACCCAACCTACGACATAATTATTTTGTAGTATTTATAGTTTTATATTAATCAATCCATTTTAATGGATTTTCGCTATTAGACAGGGATTTTCAATCCCTGTCGGGTCAGTTACGCAAATCGAATAATTGTTTGTGAAATTCTAGGTCAATGGATTTTCAATCCCTGTCGGGTCAGTTACGCAAATCAAACAATCGCTTGTGAAATTGTAGGCCAAGGCATTTTCAATCCCTGTCGGGTTATGAAGCAAGTCGAACAATTGCTTGTAAAATTGTAGGTCAGGCAAGATGCCTAACCTACGGGTACTACTTTTTCTCTTTCGCTGGTGCTGGTTCTCCCTGATGCGGTAAAGTTGGATGCTCGGCTGAATATTTGGCAACAACCTGCGACATTTCTGGATTATATAGCCGCAAATAATTCCAATAATTGCCGAAAACTTGCCGAACGTAATTCTTGGTTTCGTCGAAGGGAATATTTTCGACAAAATCATCCGGGTCGTCTTTGGGCAAAACCGTCAGCCACTTGGAAACATTACCCGGACCCGCATTGTAAGATGCGATCGCCAGCAACGAATTTTCCTTGTACTGGTCGTGGGTATGTCCCAAATACCAGGTTCCCAACATAATGTTATTATCTGGGTCTTCAAGCTTGATATTCTTGATATCCTGCTTTAACTGGGGTGCGATAAATTTGGCAGTTGCTGGCATTACCTGCATCAACCCGGTTGCACCTGCAGACGATTTTACGTCTTTCTCAAACCGCGATTCTTGACGCATCACCGCTGTCACCAACAAAGGATTTACCTTGTGTTGTTGCGACCATTTCTCGATTTGTTGGATATATGGAAACGGGTAACGCGCTTGCCAGTAAGTAATCTGCTTCTTCAGGGCTTGATATTGCGTCAAGTCTTCGGGGGCATCGCGGTCTTCTAGTTTAGAAACTATGTCAATACCGCGTAGGTTCTCACCCTTCGCTAATCGCATCAACCCTTCGGTAAACTGTTCGGCTACTGTTGGCTGCATCTTATTGGTAAATTCGGTTTGCCACTGCAACCAAGCATCTCGGTCTTGTCCTAGTAAATACAATTCCTTGAATGCTTCCGAACCTGCCGCTGGCAAAGGACGCACCAACTCCACAACCTTCGGGGTCATGTCGCGGACGTTGCCGAAGTTGCCAACATTTAACCCAATCGCACCTGCGGAACGCCAAGCATAGTAAGAGTAAGGAAAATTACTTAACGTATACTCATAAGCTTGCTTTGCCTCGTTGGTATTACCGAGTTTGCTGGCCCATTTCCCAACCCAAAAACTCGCACGTGGTGCCAAAATGCTATCGGGATTATTGATAGAAATTGGCTCTGCCCATTGCCAAGCGGCTTTGTAATCCTTCGCTTTGGCTTTGTCTTGGGCCACTTTCCACCGATACTCGGCGGCTTCCTCGCTGCTACCAAACTTATCAACTAACAATTTGAGTGCCGCATCTGCACCTTTACTGTCGTTTTGAGCCTTAAGGATTTCCGCTTTCTTCGCTAATGCCGTTCCTGCTTGATCGGGGAACTTACTGATAACTTGGTCGAGGTAAGATAGCGCTTCTGCCTTGGGGGCAATTTCCGCCATTCGCATCACCCCTATACCCGCTTCCCGTGCTTGGGGAAACTCCGTTATCAATGCTTGATAGTTAGCTTTGGCTTGTTCGTTCTGCCCACCAACTTGTAAACCGCGTGCTATGCGGTAAAGGTTGCGCTGGGTGCGAGGGGCTTTACTATATGCTCTCGAAGCTTTGCCAAATTCGGCTTTCTCCCAATATGCCGTGCCGAGAATTTCCCAATCTTCAGGTTTGAGAGTGGGGTCGGTGGCAAGTTTGTCAAGTACCTCAATAATACCTGGCTGGTCAAAGCAATATTTCGCCAGCGCTAGCTGCAATTGCGGCTGGTTAGGGTTTTCACCCAAGCGCTTTTTGATAACTTCCCAAATGAGCGGATTTGAGGGAAATTGCGCGATCGCTTTGTCTTGATATTGAGGCGTACCAATCAAATATAAAGCTTTGGCTGTGGCAGGATGGGTTGGATAGTTTTTAACAACTTGTTGCCGCAGGTCAGAAGCTTTACCATCCTCGCCCAAAATTTCGTGCGCTTGTGCCCGTCGCAACAAGACGTAGGGAGCGAGGAGCGGATAATCGTTATCGAGTCCATCCAGCCATTTGAGTGCCGTTTTCGCATCCTTTTTGTCAATCAAATCGCTTGCCAACAAGTACCGAGCGCGGTTGCGGTCTGCGGATTCTGAACCTTTGGCTATAGCTTCGAGTTTGGAAAATCGGTCTGGTGCTGACTGTACAACTAGTGGTAATACAGCCGATTTGGCTTTGGTTTCTTCAGACAGTAACTCGGTCTTGTTTCTGTTTGATT
>JANNFJ010000538.1:0-1648 GCA_031379725.1 Calothrix sp. OTE_75_metabat_31 | reverse complement strand
CGTAAAATTGTCGTATCCGACGTACCCTGTCGTAAATCGTTGATTCCTGCCATCACGTAAATTACATCAGGTCGGGTTTTAGAGAAAGCTGATAGTCTCCTGGAAACACCTGTGGAAGTATCTCCAGAAATTCCTTGATTTAACCATAGTTTCCCAGAAGGTAACTTCTCCTTGGGAAACCACATGCTTAAAGAATCACCCACCATAATACTCAGACGATTCGCACCTTGCCCGTCAGCCATTGCCCGTGCTTCTAAAAATAACAGCCCTTTCCAATCTTGATAGGAAAGTTTAGACTTACTGCCTGTAAGTTGCGACCTAGACTTTTCGTCAGCTAACCTGGTATAAATCTGTCCTACTCGTAAAGCTGCCAACCGTTGGTAAAAAAGTTGCTTCCCAGATAGGGGCTGACGGTCAACCCCTTGCGGTATAGTATCCGGGTCGGAATTATTGGGCTGTATATTGTTTAAGAGGGATGGTGAAGCCTTAACTTGTTGATTGCTAAATTCAGGGGCTGAATTTTCGGGAGTTGCTACAGGTGACGTTCCTTCTGCGGACGGTAACTGTGCTTGTTGTAATTGGATATTCCAGGGTATCTGTGAAACTTCTGAGTGAATAATCGACAACTGGGGTAAAGCCGATGTCGGTACTGCCAATCCTGTCAACACCCCCGCTGCCAACAGATAAACATCCTTCATCGCTTTGCCTCTCCTGTATAATCCAATAAAAATTTTATCAACCGCAACCCACCTTTGTCAGGAAATTTTTTTTCGATTGCGGAATTATATTGTTATTTACACCGCCTCTGGATGTAAAACTTGCCAACTACGATACTTTTCACAAACTCTTTATATAACCTTGACAAAATAAATAGTTTGTGTAATTTGTCGCCAAGCATTATCGGATAATGCGGATTTAATCAAGACTATCACTTTGCGCCACTTAATTAAATCGCTATCCGAAAAACTTTGCCGCATCCGGTCAATATAATATTGTTGCCACCAATCGGGTGCAAATCGACTATTGCGGCATTTTCTCCATCGCTTCCGCCAGCGATAGAACGTATATGAATCTAAGTTATCTACAGTTTGTAGTGGTGGAAAATCGGCATAGCTGACAAATCTACTGATATTACCAGCATGAACATAAACCATATGACAGTAACAGTCAATCCGCTTAATTTGGTCGATTGAGATGCCAAACATCAGCGCAACCGCTTCCTCAGTAACAAATCTTGCCATTGGATGCAAAATTGGCGATTTATGGTTGATTTTAGAGGCACTGATTGCGGGTGCTTTGACTTTTGTTGTTAAAAACATGGTAGATGCTCGAATTTAAAAACATCCAAAGAACTAACTAATTGATTCTTCAGACACAAGTAATTTTTTCTTCTACAAATATTAAACAATAAAGCGTACCATTTGCCAAGTACATGAAGATAAATTAATTAAAATCATGATAATCATAGATAAATATCGATTTTACATTAAAAACAACCCCAAAACCTCAAAAAACTCCCCAAAATAAGTATTAAATTAGACCGATCAACTTGACTTTATTCTCTTCTTCATTTCTCTTCCTCTGTGCCCTCTGTGTCCTCTGTGGTTAATCCTCCTCCCTCATTCTCAAAACGATAGCGACTACCAAC
>JANNFJ010000536.1:0-5082 GCA_031379725.1 Calothrix sp. OTE_75_metabat_31 | reverse complement strand
ACGTACAATTTGTGACACAGAAATATGGGCGGAATGGAAAATCGACCAAGAAAAACGCCAAGCTGATTGATACTTTGGATATTTTGATTGCCGATGCCAGGGGTACTCGTGCTTATGAGACTTATTCGGGTGGTGAAGCGTTTAGAATTAACTTTGCGATTCGATTAGCATTAGCAAAATTACTTGCACAGCGTGCCGGTGCAGCATTACAGTTACTAATAGTCGATGAAGGATTTGGGACTCAGGATGCCGAGGGATGCGATCGCCTAATTGCCGCAATCAATGCCATAGCCCCCGATTTTGCCTGCATTTTAACTGTCACTCATATGCCGCACCTCAAAGAAGCTTTCCAAGCCCGAATCGAAGTCTACAAATCGCAAGAAGGATCGCAAGTGCGTTTATCAACATAAACCAAGCATTAACACATCAAAATTCCCATGCATTAAGAATACCGTAGGGGCCTTAAAGGTAAAGCTTTGATATCCTATGATCGTTGTGGGCTGTTTAAAAAAACTTAAACTTTACTTCTCCTTAGTAGCATATTATCAATCCTCGTTAAATGAGAAATGATAATTATTACTATTGAAATTTTGTTGCGTACTGGGATTGATGCCCGACATTGACGGTGTTTTTGCGTAAAGTCGGTCGAGAACCCGTTTGACAGAAATCCGCTTCCACAACTGACCGCGTTTAGTCTTATATCCATGTTCATTTAACCAGTTAGCGATTAACTGTAAAGATTTTCCAGATTTGTGGTGTCTACGAATTAAGTCAATTACGATCTGTTCTTGAGGGTCATCGACAAGTTCACCATTGATGGAGGTTTGACCAAACGGTGGTGAACCATAGCCAGCATAACCACCACGTGCAGCTTTGAGTTTTCGCCCTTGTTCGAGCCTTTCCCAGATACTTCCTTGTTCGGAGTTATCTGCTGTCATGTTTACCAAATACATATAAGTAGCGTTGTTATGATAACTCAATAAGGTTCAGTATGTGTACGTGTATGCCTCCCCTTTTTTAAATTTGGAGTGCATCTAAACTACTAAAGCCCTTGCATGGCAAAGGTTTCAATGTAATTGAATTTATTAATATATAGTTCATCAAAATACTCTCAATTAACTCTAGTAATTTTGATACCATCATTGTCTACAAATATAATTATTTTTTATATATGTCATTTGCTTGATTTTATGCTATTTGATTTCTTCCCAAATTTCAATTATGGTAAAGACTAGATAAAATTTGGGGTAAATAAGTGTAAAACCCAGATTCAAACCCCCATGTATTCTCAAAATGAATGGTACAGACCAGTGATTAAGTTTGCTTTTTAGACACATTTACTGTAATTTGAAGAAAATTTTATTTTTTTCAAAAATAATTATATGCAGCGAATTTTAATTATTGAAGATGACGATTTCGATAGTTTTGTGATTGGGGATTTTTTAGAACGCAACAATTTTGAAGTTACCGTCACCGAAAACGGCTTAATGGGCATAAATTTTGCCAAGCAAGAAAAACCTGATTTAATACTGTGCCAAATCAATGCACCAGTACTTGATGGTTATGAAGTAATCGAAGCTCTGCGATACGATGGCAGCACTGCCAAAATCCCCTTATTTTTTGTCGCCGCATTCGATGACCGGGAAAGTCGTATCCGTGCTGAAGAATTAGGGGTTAACGACTATTTGCTCAAGCCTATTGATTTAGATGAGTTATTAATCAAAATAAATCAGTATTTAGGCTAATTTTTCTCAAAGTAAAGTAATCGCGCATGATTATAGCAGAGTATGACGCAAAATCTGTAAATGAATAATAAACATAAGAAATTTTTTAAGTAGTAATATTGTTATTGCTGCCAAAAAATGAGAAAGCATCTTAATATAGCTTAATGTGAGTCAAAACCAGCCTTTTGACTTGTATAAATGAGAAGTGAGCAAATTTTTGCATAATTTGTACTGCATCAGTAGGATTATTGCCCTATGGCATAGTGTCAGAATAATATAAAGTGACAACTCCACACACTGATATCCTACGGGGTACAGTATGGGCTTCTTGAGAAATAAAGAAGCGTGTCATTAGTCTGAGTAGCTCGTTACACCAGAGTTGCTACGTTTTTCGAGAATACATAGGCACTTCAATGTGTAGGTCTGGTAAACCGTTTTCTAGCATTGAACACTGCGGGTAGCGATTAAACATAGTTCTGGAGTTAAGGACAAAGTGTTGCTACTTTAAAACCTCGGATAACATTGACTAAGAAAACCACATCCTCCGGGATGGTGACCCAAAATTTAGGTCACAAAAAATGAATATTTTGGGGAAAGCTCAACTACTCATTTTATTTATTCCTGCTACGGGTGAAAAACAATAAAAGGAGTGTTTCGCTTTCCCCTCGTATTCATCTCACACTGACTGAGTACACTACAGATGTGAGGCTTCTACTGTTCAAGCTAAGAATTCGAGTTCACGATCAAACGAACTAAAGAATATCGGTTTGATTTCATCTGAGGCTTAATGACTATTATCTGAGTACAGATCATCTAACTTGTAGTTGATGAAGTCATGGTTACAGGGCAATTATTTTTGATAAAACAGACGTTCATTAGTGGAAGCCCAAATGCAAGAACCGGAAATCATGGAAACCCAATCTCCAGAAGCGACAATGCAAGAAATCAACAGCCAAACAGGAACGATCACAAAAATCCAGCCAACTCAATCGCAAGACCAATGGGTTGAGTATGGGGAAAAAGTATCTAGTTTTTTAGCCACATTGCCCGAATATGTGGGAACTATCTTCAATAAATACAAACAGCCCCTAGTTGTTTTCGGCTTGATTGTGGCATCAATTGTAACGCTACGGGTCGTTTTAGCAATTTTGGATGCTTTGAATGATATTCCTTTGGTAGCACCAACTTTTGAATTAATCGGTATTGGTTATTCGGCTTGGTTTGTTTACCGTTATTTACTCAAAGCTTCCAGCCGACAAGAGTTAACCTCGGAAATCACAACCCTGAAAAGCCAGGTTGTTGGTAGTGAGGAAAATTAATTAAAGCACAAAGTGCTTGACTGCCTATAAATAATAACTGCGGTCGAGTTAAATTGTTAAAATACTTGACCGCAGTTATATTTTGTGCTATGGCGTAACGGTAACAATATTGGACGATCGAATTGGTTGTAATTTGCCCATCCGCACCAAAGCCTGGTGAATCATTGCCGCAACTTCAGCACGAGTCGCTTCTTTATTTGGTGCGAAAGCAAGTTTGTCGGGATAATTAACTACAAGTTTATCAACGCTTGCTGCTGCAACTCGGTTGATTGCGTAGTTAGGAATATCTTTAGCATCTTTAAAGATACTCACAACCTTGTCGGGGGAAGATGGAGATTTTAGATTTAAACCGCTAACTAGTGCCACCAAAACTTGGACACGGGGAATTTTTTGTTCGGGTTTAAAGGTTTTGTCGGGGTATCCCTTCAAGAAACCCGTTGCGATCGCATCATTGATTGCCGGAGTTGCCCAATATTTTTGGGGAATGTCGGTAAAAGTTAATTGATTTTGTCGGGCTTCTTTTTTAAAAGCACGTTCAAGTATCGCGGCAAACTCAGCACGAGTGATTGGTTGATTGGGTCGAAACGAATAATCTTCAAATCCTTCGATAATTTTACGCGAAGACAGCGCATCGATAAAGCCTTTAGCCCAGTAATCATTCGGTACGTCTGTAAATGCCCTTGGTGGGGGAATTGTCGGCAATTTTCCAACTGGAGTCGTAACTCCATCGAAGGGTCGTGGGGTTGTTTGTACCACAGGTGGTACTACTTGCAATCGCCCTACTTCGGGTGGAATAACTACTAGAGGAGGTACTCCTCCTAAAATCCCATTATCGGGTACAGAAGGTGTTCTTGGTTCTTTAATAGCAGGTGCTAAAGGCAAATTTAAGTTTAAATTACCATTCGGATTTACCCCAACATTAGGTTCTTGAAGCTGTAAATTATTACCTGGACTTGGTTGTATCGGTTGCGTAGTTGGTGCAAACAGACTAAAATCCGAATTCGTCGCATTCCTGCGAGAAAATGACCAAAATAGAATTGCCCCAATGGTCGCAAATGCAACGAATATACCAATAAATTCATCAAAATCTAGGGCATTGCGTTGAGATGACCTTGGGTCAGAGGGAGGCAGGTTTGTCATCGTTAATTACCCTGAACCGATTAAGTACGTAGTAAACTCAGTAAAAGCACTATAGCCATTTCACGAAATTAGTACAAATTCACGCAGATAGATAGATATATATACTTTGTCGGCAGGCGGTGCCGTTTCCTACCCAAGTATTTGTATCGCTATTAGCGTTAAATGTCATGACTGAAAAATACAAAAATTCCACTTTAAAAATTATCTCTAACCAACAGCGTACAAGGTTGCAGCACAAATGTAACAATCTGAACTAATTTTTTTAGAATTAAGGGAGTAGGGGTGTGGGGTGGGAGGAGTGTGGGGTGGGAGGAGTGTGGGGTGTGGGGGGGGCGGGTTTATGGAGATTTTCCGTTATCCAATAAATCAGTGGTTAACCCGCCCTTACAGTCTTAGTTTTTCTTCCTCCAGTCTCTCTTCTCTCTCTTCCCTACTCACTCATTTACAACACACGTAACAAACTGGCAATAGTATCAATTGCCTCAAAAGTACGAATTTCTTCTAATGCTTGCCGAAAATTTCCTTCTTGAACATCGTGAGTAACGACGACAATTTCTGCTAATTTGTCTTGAATACCCGTTTGTACTACCGACTCTAAACTCACACCATATTTACCAAAACAAGTACCCAATTTGCCAATTACACCCGGTTGGTCTTTGGTCAAAAATCGGGCATAAAATCGGGTGACAAGTTCGGCAACTGGGGTAAGCTGGCAATAGCCTTGATGCGAACAAGCAAGCAGGGGGTCAAGGGTTTTGATTTCTTGGGTTTTAATTTTAGCAACTAAGTTGAGAATATCTGATGATACTGCACTCGCGGTTGCTCCTGCCCCTGCACCAGGACCGAAAAACATAACTTGTCCCAGTGGTTCGCCTTCAACCAATATTGCATTATACACG
>JANNFJ010000531.1:0-2066 GCA_031379725.1 Calothrix sp. OTE_75_metabat_31 | reverse complement strand
GACAAGCGAGTAGCTCTTGCTCCCGGTGGCAGTAACTTTGAAGTAGTTGCATGTCTGCTTTAAAAATTTCCATCAGTTCCTCGAAAAGCAACTTGTCATTTTGAATTATCTTCTGGACATTTCAGAAATTCCAGAAGTTATTTATAATGACAAGTTGCTTTTCGAGGAACTGATGGAAATTTTTAAAGCAGACATGCAACTACTTCAAAGTTACTGCCACCGGGAGCAAGAGCTACTCGATTGTCCAATTTATACTTTTGGTGGTGTAGATGATGCTTCGATTAGTGAAGAGCAACTTTCATTATGGTCTCACTACACTCAGAATACCTTTAAGCTGAAAATGCTTCCTGGTAAACATATGTTTTTGAATAATAACCAAAAATCTATTTTAGATATAATTTCTTACGAAATATTAAAACTTAATAGCAATGAATAACCAATTCAACTATAATTATGAACAAAATTTAGAGATTGCTATTATAGGTGCTGGAATCTCTAGTTTGTGTATGGCAATTAAACTAAAGAAAGTCGGTATTGCCTCATTCAAGATTTTTGAAAAAGCAGACACTTTAGGTGGCACATGGCGAGATAACACATATCCTGGTGCTGGTTGTGATATTCAATCTTTTCTGTATTCATTTTCTTTTGAACTTAAATACGACTGGACGCTAAACTACCCAAAGCAGATGGAAATACTTCAATACTTAGAATATTGTGCTGACAAATACGATATCAAGCAACATATTCAATTTAATACTGAAATCATTGCGGCTGTTTTTGAACATGAGCAAGGTGTTTGGAGTATTCATACTCATGCCGACGAAAGGTTCCAAGCTAATATTTTAATCAGTGGGTGTGGGCAGTTAAATCGCCCTAAAATACCTAACATACCTGGAATTAATACATTTCAAGGAACTCAATTCCATTCGGCTCGTTGGAATCATCAGTATAATTTAAGTGGTAAAACAGTAGCAGTAATAGGCACTGGTGCAAGTGCCATTCAGTTTATTCCACTGATTGCTAAAGAAGCCGAAAAGTTATTTATTTTTCAAAGTAGTGCCAACTGGGTTTTAAATAAGCAAGATCATAAATTCACTCAATTTCAACATTGGATATTTAAGACATTTCCATTCACGGTTAATTTATATCGATTATGGATTTATCTGACTTTAGAGTTTTTGCTTGTTAGTGGCGTTCTTCAAAAAGACGGCATTATGGGAAAGTTTTTCGCTGCCTACCTTAGTCGTCAGAGACATCAAAAAGTAAAACAGGTAACTCTTCAATCAGTTCTTGAACCTAAATTTCCAGTTGGTTGTAAAAGAGTTTTGCTGTCAAATGATTATTATGAGACGCTTCAGCAACCAAATGTTGAAGTTATTAGTAGCCTTATTAAAGCCATCTATACCAATAGTGTGTTGACGCAAGATGATGAAGAGTATCCAGTAGATACTCTTATCTTTGCTACAGGCTTTTATGCTAATAATTTTTTGTCACCTATAAAAATCATGGGTCTGAATAAACAATTACTGGAGGAGAAATGGAAAGATGGTGCTGAAGCATATAAAGGTATTATGATATCGGGATTTCCAAATTTATTTATGCTTTATGGACCAAATACTAATACATCGAATTCAATTATCTTTATGGTTGAGTGCCAAGTTCGTTACATCATTTCTTGCATTCGGCTAATTCAAAGAAAATCCCTGAAATATTTAGATGTTAAGCCTAATGTACAGTCTCTATTTAACCAAAAATTACAAGCTGATGCTGCTAAAACTGTTTGGAGTAGTGATTGTGCGAATTGGTATAAAACGGATAAAGGTAAGATTGTCAACAATTTACCTCGATCGACGTTATATTATTTACTGACAACTCTTCGAGCTAATCCAAAAGATTTTTACTACTTTGATAAAAGTAAAAATTAAGGTAATCGACCACCAGGCGATCGCAGATGACAGCATAACGAAGTTCCTGCCTTGAGGCAATTTATGGGAGTTATTCTAAAAGACTCAACAACATTCAGTAAAAGTAAATAACCGGATACTAGGAATAGGAATTAAGCAGCA
>JANNFJ010000520.1:0-2494 GCA_031379725.1 Calothrix sp. OTE_75_metabat_31 | reverse complement strand
TTATCTAAACAAGCTTCTCGGAAAAAGTTATCGAGTTCGGCGACTTGGAGAGATTCAATCAATTCACGGGCGATTATTAGTGCTGGCTGGCTTGGTTTCTCGTCTAAAAGTAAACCCACCAGTTCCCGGTAAACAGGTTCTACACTTTCGCGGAAAGAAAATTGCACATCCGGATTAACAGCTACTAAATCTCCTCGCAGTGACTTTAATGCCTTGACTGCTTCGGTATAGGCAGAAATTGCTTCGGGTAATAGACCCTGTTGCTTATACAATTTTCCAACCTGCCATGCCGATTGAGCAATGATATCGTCAGCTTGGAGTTGACGGGCAATATTCAAGGATTTATCTGCTAGTTCCTTTGCCTCCGACCACTGAGAAGTTCGACTGTAAAGTTGTCCCCATTGGTATAGTGCATGAGCTTCTGCGGGGGCATCCTGAATCAAACTCGCAGATTTGACTGTAACCGCCATCAGTTGTGCCAGTTCTTTGATTGGTAAAACTCTAGAGGGTTTTTCCAAGCGATTCAGGGTAGCTGCAAAATTAATTGCTGCATAAAGAGATGTATGACTCGGTGGTAGTTCTTCGAGTTGTTGTCGCAACACAGGTGCAAGTTCTGTGGCATATTCAAGTTTAGAGTAATCGACCAGTAGTTTGAAACGAGCTAAACGTGCTTGTAACTGCTCGTTGGGGTTAGTAGCGACTTTTTCTGCATCTTCAAAGTAATTTAATGCTGTTTCTGGGTCTTGTAAATTTGAGGCATTTTTCCCTAGACTCGAAAGAATAGAACTTAACTGGGTTTTGGCTGCAATTTTATTTGCTGTTGCTAAACTTTGCTCTAATACTTGCTGACTTTTACCATCACCAATTGCCTGCAGTGCTAAACCAAGCGATCGCAATCCACTAACTTTAATTTCCGAATCGGGCATTGCTGCCAATTTTTGTGTCAGCGTTTCTAATTGCTGTTTTGAGCGACGGTAAAATCCCAAGGTTTGTAAAGCTTGTGCCTGGTTAATTTGGCTACCCAGACTCCCGATTGTGTCGCCAGCCTGCTCGTAATATTTTTGGGCTTGTTGCCAGCTTGTAAGAGCTGTCTGAGGTTTTGCAGTATGAAGTTCTAAATTTGCTTGGGTATTGAGTATTTGTGCCCAGATAATCGCATCGGCAGCAGGTTTAGTTGTTTGTAAAAGTTTTACACTTTGCGTTAGGGATTGTTTCGCTGCTTCCCATTGGTTAAGTTCCTGTTGTGCTAGGGACAGATAACTTAGACTTAGGGCTTGATTTATGCGATCGCCGATTTTGTGATACTGTTGTGCAGCCTTTTGCCAAGCCGTCACAGCTTCCGCAAAGCGTCCCGACTGGTAGAGGTTGCGTCCTTGTTCTAGCCCATTGGTAGGTTGAGAAGAAGAAATAACTGGGGTTATTGCTGGTGCAGATGCGTTTACGGGTGTAATGGTGAATGCTAAACACAAACTTAAAATACTGAGGCTGATATACAGCCAACGAGTTTGTTTAATTCGGAAAACCATAAGTAATTTATTATTAAGCAGTTTTTTTAATGATTTAGTCAGGGGCACAAGTGTGAGTGAAAATCACTATATCTATAGTTCCCAATTTTTCTTACAATCTATCAGTTGTCGATTGTGGGTAAGGTGGCAATACTACTCGGTTAAGGTTTTTTGCTAGAATAGATTCCCCTAAATCCCCCGATAAGTTGGGGGACTTTATAACGCTTTTAGCCCCCCTTAAAAAGGGGGGTTGGGGGGATCTAAGCAAAACCTACGCAGTATTGACCCCGCCCCTACGTCTCAATTAAAACGAAAATAACATTTTCAGATTTTTGTTGCAAAGCATGAAGTAGCGTTGGTGGATATAGTCTTGTAATTAAAATTTAGATTCCCCAACCCCCTTATTAAAACGACTAAAAATAGTTAAAGTAGTAAGTATATTTTTACGCAAAAATAATTTACCAATTTACAGAGGAGTCCTGCTTGTACTACTTTCCCGAACAACCACCATATTTTATACTGGCAATTGGGCTATTTGCTGCTTTAACATCAGGTGCAGCAATAGATGGAACTCTTAAATCAGTCGTTGCTCAATGGCAAGGCAGGGGTGCAGAAAATTCTGGGACGCAGATTGGAAAAAAAGCTTTATTATTGCCGTTTTTGGGTACAGGTGTCGGTATCACTCTCTTTTTAATATCAGGCTTAGAAATATTTGGTTTTCCACCATTTATATCTTTCGCAGTGGGTTTACCCATCGCTTTATTTACTGTTTTACTGGTATGGTTTCAACTGGGAAGCATGATAACCTTTGTCGAAACCAATGGAATGCGATCGCTTGACCTCGATTCCATGAATTAATCGTAGGTTGGTTCGGCAGTGCGTTGCGGGGGTGTCCCCGAAAACGTACTGCCGTGGAAGCGACAGCGTAACCCAGTAACTTTATCTTGAATATCATCGCGGGCGGTAAAAATGATCATCAGCAATTTCTC
>JANNFJ010000517.1:0-6805 GCA_031379725.1 Calothrix sp. OTE_75_metabat_31 | reverse complement strand
TGGAAAAATCCTCAGACTCGTCGCAAAACCCAACTAACGCTGGTCGGGCAAAATCTCGATCGCCCTGCATTAAACTTTGATGAAATCAACCAGAATCTCGATAAGCTAAAGCAGCCGGATACCTTTTTATTCGATCGCCTTAGTCGAGGAGAGTACGCGAAGGTGGTTGCCCAAGTAGTAGCAGGGCAATCAACCAAAACTGAAATTCAACGTCGAACCATTAAAGTAGTAGGGCTGTTTTCGCTGGGCGCTTCGTTTGCCACCGATGGAACACTGGTCACCAGTCCAGAAAATTTTCTGCGCTTTTTTCCTGAACGTAGTCCAGGACAAATAACATTGGGGTTAGTTAAGGTCAACACAGATGTTGATCCCCAGCAGGTGCTTACTAAAATCAAAGCCATCTTGCCGCCCGATGCGCGAGCCTCAACAAAACAGGAATATGTAGACGACGAGCAAGCCTACTGGCAGAAGACTACACCGATTGGAATTGTCTTTACCTTCGGCACGGTGATGGCATTTGTAGTCGGTACTGTCATCGTATTTCAGATTCTCTCGACTGACGTTAACGATCATATGGGCGAATATGCCACATTTAAAGCAATGGGGTATAGCGATCGCTATTTGCTGCTAATTGTATTGGAACAATCTCTGATTCTGGCATCACTCGGATTTATCCCTGGCTTGGCACTAGCGTTGGGGCAATATACGCTCATTAGTAACCTGGGTGCCCTGCCAATTTCAATGACATTTACTCGGCTGGCTCTTGTCTTTTCTCTGACGGTTGTGATGTGTATGGTGTCGGGCATAATTGCGACTCGCAAGCTTCAATCTGCCGATCCAGCCGATAATTTCTAGGAGTAAAAATGAATCCAGTTTCTTTGATTGCAAACGATTTCACAGTTGTTGCATCTTCAGTTATTCAAGTTGAGCATTTAGATCACTTTTTTGGCGAAGGCGAACTGAAAAAACAGGTTCTTTTCGACATCAATCTTTCCATCAATGGTGGAGAAATTGTCATCTTGACGGGTCCCTCTGGTTCAGGCAAAACAACACTGCTGTCGCTGATGGGTGGTTTGCGATCGCCCCAATCAGGCAGCCTTCGCATGTTGAATACAGAACTCGTAGGTGCGGCAAAGTCCGTTGCAGTGCAAGCGCGTCGTTCCTGCGGCTATATTTTCCAGGCACACAATCTGCATACCAGCCTGACTGCCCAAGAAAATGTGATGATGGGGCTGGAAGTACACGGTACTTATTGCCGTTCACAACGGCGTAATCTGGCTTTAAACATGCTGGAAGTGGTGGGTTTAGCCCAACGCACTCAATACTATCCAGCCGATCTCTCCGGCGGACAGAAGCAGCGGGTGGCAATTGCCCGTGCCCTAGTCAGCCATCCTCAAATTGTTTTAGCAGATGAACCAACAGCAGCACTTGACAAAAAATCAGGGCGCGATGTAGTGGAACTGATGCAAAAACTGGCAAAAGAACAGGGCTGCACAATCTTGATGGTGACCCACGATAGCCGAATTTTAGATGTGGCTGATCGCATTATCTACATGGAGGATGGACGTTTAATTGACCAACCTGAATCGGTGGCAATTGCCCAATCCCCCCATACAGATTAAGTTGACAGCGTAAATCATATCCACAGGAAAATAGTATGTTACAAAAATCAGAAAAACTGCCCAGGTTAGGTGCTGGCTGGCGATCGCCTTTAATTTTAGGAACAATTGCGCTGCTTGCTGTGGGTGGAGGAGGAATTTATATGAAACAACAGCAAGCAGCAAATCTTGCAGCAAAAGAGCAATTAATAGCAGTAAGTAAGTCGGTGCCAAAGACCTTAACAGCACTGGGAAAATTAGAACCGCAGGGAGAAATTATCAAGCTGTCTGCACCGACATCGACAGAAGGAACTAAAATTGAGAGATTGTTGGTAGCTGAAGGGCAAGCAATCAAAGCAGGACAGTTGGTGGCTATTTTGGATAGTCAAGGACGCTTGCAAGCATCTGTTTCGGAGGCAAAAGAGAAAGTACGAGTCGCACAGGCAAATCTTGCAAGAGTCAAAGCAGGAGCAAAGCAGGGAGAAATTGAGGCACAGAAAGCAGCTATAGTCAGGTTGCAAGCCGAACAAGGGACAGAAACTCAAGCGCAGAAAGCGACAGTCGCAAGATTAGAGGTCGAAAAAAGTACGCAAATTGAAGCCCAGAAAGCAACAGTCGCAAAATTGATAGTTGAAAGAGATACACAAATCGAGGCACAGAAAGCTGCGATCGCAGAATCCCAAGCAGAATTAGGCAATGCTCAAGCAGAGTATAAACGTTATAAAGAATTATATGAGCAAGGAGCGATTTCTACATCGAACGAAGAAGGTAAGCGGTTGACTTTACAGACAGCCCAGCAGAAAGTTAATCAAGCTAAAGCCAACTTAAAACGGATTGAAGCTTCCGGAAAACAGCAAATAGCTGAAGCGCAAGCTAATTTACGACGCATAGAAGCATCAGGGCAACAGCAAGTAAATGAAGCGCGTGCTAATTTGAGAAAGATTGAAACATCCACACAGCAACAGGTAAAAGAAAGTCAATTTACTTTAAATAAAATTGCGGAAGTTCGTCCAGTGGATGTGGTGGCAGCAGAAGCAGAAGTTAAAAGTGCGCGAGCATCTTTAAAACGAGCCGAAGAAAATCTAGAGCAAGCTTATATTAAATCACCCCAAAATGGTCAAATATATGAAATTTATGCTCGTCCTGGGGAAGTAGTTGGAACTAACGGAATTGCTGATATTGGTAAAACTAGTCAAATGTATGGAGTGGTGGAGGTCTACCACAGCGATATTAACAAAGTACGTTTAGGACAGAAAGTAAAAATAACAAGTAATTCTCTATCTGGTGATTTGCAAGGAACAGTAGAACGAGTCGGAATACAAGTAAAGAGGCAAAATGTTATCAACGCCGATCCAAGTAGCAATATTGACGACCGAGTTGTTGAAGTTCATGTACGTTTAGACAAAACATCTAGCCAAAAAGCAGCTAAATTCACAAACTTGCAAGTTGAAGCAGTAATTGAACTAAATTCTTAGTAATTCAGCTTAATTCTTTATAGATAAATATCTATTTTTCATTAAGAACACTTCCTATCTTATGATGAAATTTATACAAGACGACAAACTAGCATTTAATTTTCCCAAAATTAACCGTCAAGTAAATAAACTTAAATTACCAGATACTTTAAATTAGAGCCACTTATAACGAAGTAAAAGCCGGAAAAGCGTAACCAAAGACATCGAAAGACTTACAACCACTATTCGTGGATTATTTCCGAATGGTTCTTCATTTTCCGCAGATAGTCACTTGATGACTATTTATGAATATTTCCGCGACAATCACAAAGCAACGTAAATGTAGGTTTACTGCAAGTAAAACCGGGTTACGATCCAGCTTGTCAATTTAAAATTCAACTAAAAAAGCGTAAAAATCACTCTCAATTATTAAGGAACAAGCAAAATGTCTAAAATAGAACAAAGAGTTCACCGATTTCATATTAGACAACATAACCTCATAAAAAGAACGCTATCACAAGTAAAATCTTTCAGTTGCTATCAAGAAAGTAGTCTAGATAAAACCTGTACTACTGCTAGAAACTTTATTCGCAATAATAATATTCAACCGCCATGCATCATCATTGTGATTAAAAAATCGGGTCAATATAACAAATTCTTTTTATCAAAAATTGGGCTGTTTGATTACAGGTATGCGGTTGATAATTATAAACTATTCTCGCTATAAATAGTAACTGCTACGTGAGTTAAATTAAATAGATCAAAATTTAATAAAAATAGAGGAATTGTAGCCACAACGAATATGAACCCAAAACTCGGATTTCTCACCAAGCACAAAAAGTGGTTTGAAACTTTATTGACACCTGACGAAAATAACAAAGCAAACTATCGCATTAGTTGATAATTGATTTTGGTATTGCTCGTTAAATTATCAAACTCTAGAATTATGGAGAACTGCGGGTGCATCTGCACTAAGTGGGTGTGCAAAAATATTTATATATACATTCTGGAATTAAATACGATTAAGCTTAACTCCTTGCTATTAAGGTATTACAGCCATTTTTTTGTAATTTAAAATGTATATTTAATTTTGTATCACCACTTAACTTAATCTCAAAACCCAACCTTGGAATGGGTCATACAAAAGCAAACTTCACCATCCAAACCATCAACACCAACATCACCGATGATAATAGTTCCACCAACAACACCTGTAAATCTTCCACTTTATGCTGATTATTTTGTCCAAGCACAAGCACCTAGCTATCTTAATCCCAATCCTAACTCGCTCCAGTTTCCGACCAAACCCGCAGAAGTGCGAATCCAGGGGACGCAACCAGTCACATTAGAGCAGGTGTTAGAGTTAGCACGTCGTAATAACAAAGACTTGCAAGTAGTATTACTCCAACTCGAACGTAGCCAGGCAAGTTTGCGCGAAGCCCAAGCGGCACTTCTTCCTAATTTAAGTATTACTGGCAATATTTCCCGCCAGCGCTCGGCAGGTTCGCAGCTTTCAGTGGAGCAGCAAATTCAAGCTCAACCAAATCTAGCGAATCAAATTCCAGGAGCCGAGGCCAGTACCGCGTTTACTAGTGACGCACAACTCAGGTATAGTCTTTACACTTCTGGAAGAAGACAAGCAACAATCCGCCAAGCCGAAGAACAAGTTCGAGTTAGCGAATTGACTGTTGAAACTCAATCTGAAACGGTACGCTTGGCTGTGACGCAACAATATTACGATTTGCAACTGTCAGATCAACAAGTGCGGATTCAGCAGTCGGCAGTAGTCAACGCCCAAGCAAGTTTGCGCGATGCGACCGCGTTAGAGCGTGCGGGTGTGGGAACTCGATTTGATGTATTGCGATTTCAGGTTAATTTGGCAAATTCGCAACAAAACCTCACAAATTCGATTTCGCAACAGCGCATCGCCCAACGGCAGTTAGCGAAAACATTAAGCGTATCGGAAACGCTTAATTTAAGTGCCGCAGACCCGGTACGTCTGGCGGGTTTGTGGAATCAGAACCTGGAAGATAGTATTGTCCAAGCATTGCAAAACCGCCCAGAATTACAGATACAGCTTGCCCAGCGTAATATTGGGGAACAGCAACGACGGCAAGCATTGTCACAATTGGGCCCGCAAGTGAGCTTAGTTGCTAGCTACAATTTACTCGATCAGTTCGATGACAGCATTTCAGTCACCGACGGTTACTCGGCTGGGGTACAGGCAAGTATTAATTTATATGATGGTGGAGCGGCAAAAGCACAAGCGGCACAAGCAAGAGCAAATATTGCGATCGCTGAAAACGCTTTTGCTAACCAACGCAACCAAGTTCGTTTTGAAGTCGAACAAGCCTATTCACAGCTACAATCCAATTTGGAAAACGTTCAAACTGCCAATACTGCCTTAGAGCAGGCACGCGAAGCTCTACGATTAGCGCGGTTGCGTTTCCAAGCCGGTGTCGGGACTCAAACCGATGTAATTTCTGCCGAAAACGATTTAACGCTATCTGAAGGTAATCGAATTCAGGCGATTCTCAATTACAACCGCGCTTTGGCAGCTATACAACGTGCGGTAACTATTCGCGGAACGCAGGGGTTCTAACAAGACGAAAAGGAGAAAGATTGCTGCAATTAGCTTGCGCTAAGCAAGAATCGAGTTGTTCGGGTTGTCGTTGGCGCACAAGTTGACCAAAACTTGTTGATAACCTCATAGCTTCAGCTAAATTAGGGTGCTGTGCCGTAGGGTAGGTAGCCAGCGAGTTACCATTACTGGTACTTTTCCAACCACCCCCCTCCAAACTACGCATGACCGTTTCCGTATCACGTAGCTTTCCGGTAATTCTTACGTTTTGAAGGTTTGACCATCGTAGCGTCCATACTGAATTTTCTCATGGCACTGACGGCAAACTACTAAGGTTTTACGTCTACGTGCTGACATTTTCTTCATCCATTCTGGACGTTCTTTGCATCCTTGTTGCTTAATATCTGCTAATTTGCGAATATGATGGACTTCAATATTGTCCGTTGCTCCACAAATTTCACATTTTTGGGCTAAAAGACGTTGAACGACTTCGCTACGCCCGTTCCAGATATGATTAGCCTTGTTATCATCAATTTCGACCCACTTATTCCACCGCAAAGAAACTCCACCAAAATGAGTTCTCAGAGGTAATTTTCCGTCACGTTCCACTGTTACTTGTAGCACCCGATAAGTGCCATCTTTTGTATCAATGGTTGTACGATAACGTTTGTAAATTTTCTGACAAGTGGTTTTAAACTTCTTCGCCAAAGTTTTTACAAGAGAAAGCTCTGTAATTCGTTTTAGTAGGGATAGCGTGTGGAGGTTGTAAGCCATGCGGTAATATTGGACTACTCCTCGATACTCCGCTTGATATTGGCTAACTATGCTGTAGGCATCGTCGTTAACCCTTTGTGTAAGGTGTATAGGCTTTCCAGAGCGAATATACTTAAGACAATGGTCTTTAATTACGCTTTTGGGAACCCTTAATCCCACGCTACCGTTGATACATCTTTGACCACGATGGTCATGTTTATCATCGGCATGTAGTATGTGGATTTCGTAACCCAAGAATTTAGCAGCCTCATCCCTTGCATGGCTAATGAGTGTCTTTTCATCATTGAGTTCCAGTTTTAACTCATCACGTAAAAACGTGGCGATTTTCTGTTTGATTTCCACAGCTTCGGATTTTGAACCTACAAATCCTAACAGGAAATCATCGGCGTACCTTGTGT
>JANNFJ010000496.1:0-1660 GCA_031379725.1 Calothrix sp. OTE_75_metabat_31 | reverse complement strand
GGGAAAAATTATCGTTGGGGCTGAGGAATAGGGAGTAGGAAAGAGGGTTTCAGTAATTTTTCATACTTCATCTTTCTAGTGCTGACCCACTTGTATAAGCTTTAGTTATTCATACATACAAATTATTTGTAGGGGCGGGGTTCCCCCGCCCTCACCCCACCGATGTATCTGTGTCAACATCCACAAATTTTCGTGTTGTTAAGCATGGAAGTGAAAAACGCGCAATGCGGTGGAAATCATCGTTAAGAAAATCATAAACCCAATTGCGTCGAGCATTGTTGTCACCAAAGGCCCACTGACCAAAGCAGGGTCTAATTTTAGCCGTTTTAAACCCATTGGTAGTAGAGTTCCCAGAGTCACAGCAACAAGCGTATTAATCATCATCACCGCACCTGCAACAATAGACACCCATCGTTCTTGAGGTGGTGCCCAAATCAAAGACAGCAGAACCATTGTTATACCTAATGTTAAAGCTGTCCCTAACCCAGCGGTCAATTCCTTACGGAGAATTTTGAATGTATCCTTTGGTGTGACTTCACCAATCCCCAGACCGCGAATTGTCACCGTTAAAGCTTGAATCCCGACAGTTCCACCAGTATTCGAGAATAAAGGCATAATTACGGCTAATACCGGTACTGCTGCAATTGTCGGCTGAAACGGCGCGATCGCACTCGATGCCCCGATATACAAACACATAATTCCCAACAACCACGGCAAACGATTGCGAAGTGTCACCAATGGCGGCGATAATGGGCCTTCATCGCTACCGCTCAAACCTGCGAGTTTCTGAATATCTTCGGTGGCTTCTTCTTCTAAAATGTCCACCACGTCATCAATGGTAATGATGCCCACCAATCGATCTTCGCGGTCAACAACGGGTAAAGCAATCAAGTCGTAACGCTTCATAATTTGCGCTACTTCTTCTTGAGGGGTTTCGGTGCGGACTTTCAAAACCTTCTGACTAGCGATTTCTTTAATTAAAACATCAGGAAAAGTAAATAGTAATTGCCGCAACGATACGACTCGCACCAATTTACGATTGTTATCGGTAACGTAAGCATAATAAATCGTTTCCTTATCTTCGTCCTGACGACGAATTTTGCTCAACGCTTCCCCAACGGTCAACCCTTCACGCAACCAAACATACTCGGTTGTCATCAAGCGTCCGGCAGTACCTTCAGGATATCCGAGAATTGTTGCTGTTGCTTGTCGTTGTTCGGTACTTAGTTCTTGCAACAACCGTTTAACGACTTTTGCTGGTAACTCATCGAATAATTCTGCTCTATCGTCAGGACTCATTGCCTCAACAATCTGCACTACCTGTACATCATGCAGCGAGTTGATCAGTTCCTCTTGTACCTCTGGAGGTAAATACTCAAAGACATCAATTGCCTGACTTTTGTTGAGTAAACGAAATGCTAAAGCACGTTGCTTTTTGGGTAGTTGGGTAATGTATTCTCCCACATCAACCGGCTGCAACTTATTCAAGTCATACTTAAGCTGGTTCAAGTCGGCAACATCAACAGCTTTATTGCGAATATCTTCTACAAGCATCTGAAAAACCTCCTATAGTCTCCCCCTCGCAGAAGAGACTCGTCTCATCAGCTTAGGGGAGGTTGGTACTGCCATCGAACGGACTTTGGTCCATAAAACCTTAAAA
>JANNFJ010000474.1:0-1900 GCA_031379725.1 Calothrix sp. OTE_75_metabat_31 | reverse complement strand
AAAAGTATCATTTTTACTTTTAACTATCAGCGTTGCAATCAGCATCTTTGCTACATCAGGATTGTACAAAGCAGGCTTTAATCGTCGTAACTACGCACTAATTATTAAAACTGTCTCGCTGTCGGAAATTCTGTTACTTTTAATTGCTTTTCTATACGCTCCTGCATCGTATATTTCGCGTTCCACATTTCTACTTTCGTGGCTTCTATCCGCAGCTTTTGTCTGTACTTCTCGTCTTTTATTTGACACTACAACAAATTTACTTCGCACAAAAGGAGCAGTTCGCCATTCCGTATTCCTCATCACCGATAATGAGGAACAGGAAAACCACGTCCGACTCATCGAACAACAAAATTGCTACACAGTTCTAGGTATTGCTGACTCAGCTAGCCTCGATTTAGAGAACCGCGATCGCACTTTTGCATATCTACGCGAATTGGGTATAGTCGAAGCTTTCGTTTCCTGGAGTTCGATTAAAAATCGCTTGTATGTTTGCTGGCATTTCCACTCTGCTGGTATCACTATCCGCATACTCCCAGTCAAACAAGAACTACACCACCCCAAATCTGTGATTTGGATGCTTGGTGACCTCCCTTGTCTAACCATTCCAGCACCATTAATTACAGGTAGCGATTTTTGGGTGAAGCGCGTCTTTGACCTGATTGGTTCGACAATGTTATTGTTTCTTTTCTCTCCACTCTATCTACTCATCGCCGTACTCATAAAACTCGACTCAAAGGGGCCCATATTCTTCCGACAAGACCGAATCGGTCTGCACGGTAAGAAGTTCAAAATTTGGAAGTTCCGAACAATGGTAACGAATGCTGAAAAACTGCAAGCAGCATTGGAAGCAAAAAACGAAATTAAAGATGGTGTCCTCTTTAAACTCAAAGATGACCCTCGCATCACCAAAGTTGGTAAGTTTTTACGTCGTTACAGCTTGGATGAACTACCACAATTATTCAATGTAGCAATTGGTGAAATGAGCCTCGTTGGGCCGCGTCCCCTTCCTTTGCGAGATGTAGAACGGTTTAAAACGATGCACTTTATCCGTCAAGAAGTTTTGCCCGGTATTACTGGTTTATGGCAAGTTTCCGGTCGTTCGGATATTGAAAATTTTGAAGACGGGGTGAGATTAGACATCAGCTACATTGAAAATTGGTCGGTTTGGCTCGATGTAACGATTTTGTTCAAAACTGTTGGAGTTGTTTTTCAGAAGAAAGGAGCTTATTGAAGAGGGCGTAGGGGTTGACAGTACAGTATATGAGAGTAGCATTGTAGGGGCGCAAGGCATTGCGCCCTTCTAGATATGGCGCACCTCCAAAGAAACTTCTGTATCTCCTGACTCTTGGTTTAAAGGGATATATCAAAGACGCGATATATCGCGTTTCTACATTTTGTTTGAATCGAAAAAAAAGCCTACGTGCGTCTGTAGGCTTAAAGTAACAAAACTTTTTAATAATCACAGAAGCGATTTAACGCGAATAGTTCATTTCAGCTTCGATTTGTCGAACTAGGTTCTCATCGCCTTTAGAACGAGCGACTTCCAAACGATGCTGCAAACTCTTTAAAATACTTTGCTGATGCGCTTCTCGTGCCTTTACAGCAGTTTCCAATCTGCTTCTAATCATAACAATTAACCTCTACCATCAATAATACTTATATCTTGTATTCCTAATATATCACATATTTGGTTACGGTTGTTACAGAATTTTTATTATCTATTAAATAACCAAGAAATACCTAGTAGTCCGTGTCATTAATTCTGTTGCTTGCTTCTTGCAGGGTGGGATTAAAAAAATTTGGTAGTGCGAGCAACTTTCTCGCATTTAAATATTAAGCGAGCAAACATCTCGCACAACGAAATATTTTTTTTTCATTTAAGAATAAAGACAGAAAA
>JANNFJ010000896.1:0-5816 GCA_031379725.1 Calothrix sp. OTE_75_metabat_31 | reverse complement strand
TTATCAACTGCGTCTCGACCGAATTGATGGTGGTTATGAGGTATCAGAAGCTTGGGTAAATCGAGATTCAAAGCAATATACGGGTGATAACGACAGTTACGATAGTAAGTTTGTATTGGGTTTAATTAATCTGGCAATTTTGAGCCAAGAGCGTAATAATTTATCTTGACTCAAAGTATTGTCTGACTCAAGCTAATCGACGGCAGTTACTACCACGTACTGCTTCCACATAGATAATAAAGTATGAAACTGTATAAAAACCATCTTGGTCTTACACGTTAATTTTATAAAATGGCGCTTTTTTTGCGATAAACACTTAATTTCAAATAAACAAAGTCATAATATTAACATTAAGATGTAACAAGCCGACAGAAAGTAAAATGCGATTCGGCAACTTTTGGCATCGATATGGCAATTACGTATAAATTGAGTTATAACCTGTATGGATTATCGCATTTATACAAATAGAGGTATAAAAATTGAAAGACGAAATTCGCTATAAACCAGCATTTGCATCTATTTTCGTCACTCTCAATCCAGGTGAAAGCATTACTGCCGAAGCTGGGGCAATGACTAGCATGGATGGTAAATTATCCATGCAGACCCAGTTTTCTGGGGGTTTTATTTCCGGATTCTTGAAAAAACTATTTGGTGGAGAATCCTTATTCGTTAATGTATTTTCCAATCCCACCTCCCAACCATTGACGGTAGTTTTAAATCAATCTTGCATTGGGGATATTGTCAAATTTGACTTAAATAATAGTGAAATTTGCTTGCAATCGGGTGCTTATATTGCTCACACACCTGGTGTAAAAATGGGAGTACATTGGGCAGGATTTTCGAGCTTTTTTGCAGGGGAAGGATTATTTAAACTCAAGTTAAGCGGTCAGGGGAGAGTCTTTTTTGGTGCTTATGGTGGTATTACCAAAAAGCAGTTAAATGGTGAATTTATTGTTGATAGCGGTCATTTAGTTGCCTATTCATCGAATATAAAAATGAACCTCAAACTTTCTGGAGGTTTAATTGGTTCTGTAACTTCAGGAGAAGGATTAGTCAGCAAACTTTCCGGACAGGGAGATATTTATCTACAGTCTCGCAGCATTAATGGGTTGGTTAGTTATTTGGGTTCAAAAATTCGCTAATTTTAGCGATTAGCTTTTAGCTAACAGCCAACCGCTAACCGCTAACAACGTACTTGATTATATAGAGTGTGAAATTATGGAAATTAAAATATTACAGCAACCAGATAATGCCATCGCTCATGTGAGAATGCAAGCAGGTGAGGAAGTAGTCGCCGAAGCTGGATGTATGATTGCCATGAGTGGGAATATGAACGTCAGCACAACTTTGAGGCAAGGAAAAGGTGGGGGAATCCTTGGTGGACTCAAGCGGATGGTTGCAGGTGAGTCCATGTTTTTAAGCGTTTTTCGTTCTCCTGTAAATGGAGGAGAAATTTATCTTGCACCTAAATTAATGGGGGATATTTTAGTTTATAAGGTAAACGGGAATGAGTTAGTTGTCCAAGCTAGTTCTTACTTAGCTAGTGAATCTAATGTCGATATCGATTTAGGATTTCAGGGTTTTAAATCAATGTTTTCCGGTGAGTCGATATTTTGGCTAACTATCAGCGGTTATGGAGAAGTTGCCCTGACTTCATTTGGTGGTATCTACGAAATCGATGTCGATGGGGAGTATGTTGTTGATACCGGTCACATTGTCGCATTTGAGAAAAGCTTGACATTTAGTATTAGTAAAGCCAACTCAAGCTGGTTAGGAACATTTTTTGGTGGGGAAGGTTTAGTTTGCCGTTTTCAAGGTAAAGGCAAAGTATTTTGTCAAACCCATAATGCAGATGCATTTGGTCAGTTGGTTGGTTCTCGACTACCTGCAAAAACTGAATAATTATGGTTTTAAAGTTATTTTAAATTTATAAGTTTAAAATAATTTGAATTTGTATAGGACTTACGCAAAGACCACGGAATAATATACCGCAGAGGCACAGAGAACACAGAGTAAATAGTGGGTTTGGGAGAGTTTTTGCGTAAGTCCCATTGTAAATAGAGAAATATCGGAACTTATATAGAGATTGAAGGTTTTTATGAATCAAATTGCGTACAAAATTGAACATTCTCCAGCTTATGCATCGCTAAAAATAGATTTAAAAGCGAACGAAAGCATAGTAGTTGAATCTGGTGCAATGGCAGCAATGGACTCCTGGATACAAATGAAATCCAAGACCAGAGGGGGTTTAATGAAAAGTATTGGTCGAATGTTTGCTGGTGAATCGTTATTTTTAAGTGATTTTACTGCGATTGGAAAACCCGGTCAATTATACCTTTCTCCTGGTGTACCTGGAGATGTGCAACATTACTCACTCAAAAGTGGTAATGGTTTGATGGTGCAATCGTCAGGATTTTTAGCATCGAGTCCAACCGTGGAAATTGATACTAAATTTGAAGGATTCAAAGGTTTTTTTAGTGGAGAATCTTTATTTCTATTACGGGCTATAGGTGAAGGAGATATTTGGTTTAGTTCCTATGGTGGAATTATAGAAATTCCCATTACAGGTGATTATGTAGTTGATACTGGTTATATCGTCGCTTTTGAAGATACCCTCAATTACAACGTCGAAATGCTCGGTGGTTTATCATTTAGAGGATTGAGAACAGGAATTTTGGGTGGAGAAGGATTAGTTTGTCGTTTTAGCGGTCAAGGTAAATTGTGGGTGCAATCGCGTCAACTTTATAATTTGTTAAATTACTTGGATGTTTTTCGTCCAGTTAAAACAAGTAATACCACTACCAATAGTAATGATAATTAAAACTTGCACGAACTTAAAAACTAATTTCTAGCCACCACTAAACACTCATTAGGAGCCTTATCTAGCATATCTTTAAAAACAGGAGTATAGCTGCCATCGGCATTTACAACTCGACGTAAGGTGTACCCACCAATAGACGAAATTCCACCTAACCAAACATTTTCGCGTTTCCAAGTATCCCCATTACTAGAACCTTCGATTTGACACATGCTTAAATTTCCAATCCATTTAGGAATTGGGAATCCAAATATAAACGGGGTGATTTGGGCACTATGCAAGGTTGCATCAAATTGCATTTTATAGGTAAGCTGGGCTATTTGAACAGTATGCAGCAATAACCATCCTGGAATCGAGTTATGGAAAGTCCACTGTACTGGGGCATACACGGGCACAAACAGGGTAAAATTTACTGAATCCCACTCTAAGTTATACATTGTCAAACAAGTATCCGGAGGGGGATTCCCATCCATAAAAAATATGCCACTAAGTATGTTTGGTAAATCAGTTTTTTGGATTGATGTCATCCAAGTGGCAATATCACTAAGTTGTTTTGTTTCTATAGTTTTGGTCATCGGATTTTAGATTTTAAAAAAATATCGGAATCTGGTTTAATTTTTGTGAACACAAAGAAGAGTTGGGAGAAATGAGTAGAGAGGTCTAGATCCCCGACTTCTTGAGGGATACCACTGGCGAATAGAGGATCAGACCCCTCGATTTGCTGCATAGACCGCCCCAGGCTTGAAGCCTGGGGCTAATAGTAACGAACGCGAGTGCATGTCCCCTTGGGACTCAGCCTGCCTTCAGCAGGCTACCCTGCGGGAAGCCGCTACCGCGTCTATGTTCCGATTAGCCCTACCATTCAATGGTAGGGCGGGATTTTGGGCATTCGAGAAGGCCATATGTGACTGATATTGAGGGGTGATACCCCTGATTAGCCAATGGCATCCTTTAGGAAGTCGGGGATCTAGCAACCCATGAAAACTTTTGACACAGACCACTAGATTATTACTTACTCCCAAATTGTTGTAATACTAAATCATTTGGGGTGACAGCAGTCACTTTATCAAAATCCCATTTGACTTGACTATTTGAATCCCATTGATACTTTTTGAACAAGTACAAACAAAATATTTTGATTAAACCAATTGATAGCTTGATTCCTGGACAAGCACGTTCGCCAGCTTCACCATTCCAAGATAAAATATCGGAAAAATCGCGTTCAGTATCAAAATTATCTGGATTGCTATATTTATTTGGGTCACGATTAGCTGTAAAAATAGAACCAAGTAAACGGGTTCCTTTTTGAAATGGACATTTGCTATTACCAATTTGTACTTCACCCGATTCTTGGGCAAGTTGGCTAACAAATCGGACTGGTGTGTAAAGACGGGCAGTTTCTAAAATAACTTTATTAGTTAGTGTTAATTGCTCGATGCTGTTACCATTAAGTGGTGCGTTACCATCCCAAACAGTATTCACCTCGGCAATTACGTTATTTTTCAAAGCATTATCTTGACACAAAACACCAATTACCGAACCTAAAAGCGCACTTGTTCCCGCAGTTCCGGCAATATGAATCATGTCAAAAAGCCCATTAGCAATTTGGTGCTGGTTTAATTGATACTGAGAACCTGTTATCTCATAAGCTGCCCATTTTGGTGATTGTTTGTAGCGTTCGATCAACTGTTTTCGATGTTTAATATTTGGTGCAGTTTTAAATGCTAGTATTTTTTCGCTAATGAAATTTGGTAAAGATGCAAGCGGCAGACCCTTAATAAAATTATTAGATGCGCTGATTTCTTCATCCGATAAAGATATGTCGAATACAACTTGATGCAAAATTCGCAATATCATCTTTGGTAAATCATTACCGATATGCAATTGCTTCTGTTTTGCTGCATCCGCAAGGCATTGATTAATCAATTCTCCTAAAATACCAGTTTGTTCTAATGGGTCAGGTAAAGCTTGCGAAAACACAGCCTTAATTCCTGTATGTTCGTTTCCGTTTGTTCCCAAACTTAGGGGATTGTGAAGTAAGTAACTGGGAGCTAAGATTCTAATAATACCTAAATCATTTCCTCTTAATTGAGGTTGTACTCGCATTAATTCCTTGACTTGAGAATGGGAAGAATGCATAATTGCTTGGTCTACAGCGAAATATGTATCACCAATATTATCCTTGCGGATATAGAGAAAATCTCGCCAATGACCGAGCATAATTATCGCATCTGCATAATAAACCCACAAACGTAATAATTTACCAACTACGGTGTCATAACCAACCTTAGCAAGAATATTTCCTAGCCAAATTTGGCGTTGATGTCCTTTGATAACTTTATCTTTGAGTGTCATGATTAAGTAATAGGTAATTGGGCAAAAAGCGTCTTAAATATTAATGCTTTGAGGGATGCGGGAAGGAAGTAAATATGTATAAGGTGTGCGGTTTAAATTGCGCTGATTGATTGTGACTTCAACTTGTTGGAGATTTTCACGTAGTTTTCTTAATAAGGGTTGGACTTTTGTATCGGTAAAGTATCCTTGTGGATAATCACCAAGTTTTTGATAGTATGTCGAACCTAGTAAGTAAAGTAAATTAAGTTGTCTTTGTGCCTGTTGTAAAGGTGGGAACAAGTTGAGATAATCTTGCTCGGTGACTTCTGGTTTTAATAAAGTTGATGCTGGTGCATAACCAGCCATAGGTATCATTCCGGCATAGCTCATTAAATCCTTTTGTGGGAAGTTGACTACAGCATGTTGGGCACTGGCCGTAAAAATAATCAGCGTAATCGCATCGATGAGATATCCCCTAGTTTGAATGCGTCCGTTTTCTTCACCAAAATCGGGTATGCGTCCACCATCGAATGCTTGAGCTTCTGCTGCCCATGCTTGCAAATGTGTATCTTTTTGAATATCTGTATCTGTTTGATAATAAAGGTTTAAGTAGTCAGCAACCCATTGATGGATGGCATTCCAAATTAATAAGGCATCATCGCGG
>JANNFJ010000431.1:0-3642 GCA_031379725.1 Calothrix sp. OTE_75_metabat_31 | reverse complement strand
CCCGACCGAGCATCTTTTTGGTTGAGGTCGTAAATTGCTTGGTTGGCTTCTTTGACTCCTTGACGGATGATATCAACGCTGGGGAGATGGTTATAATTCCAGTAGGTTTGAAAGTATTTTCGTAAAGTGCTAACAGCTAACTCGCTGGCAACTTCACCCCCTGCATGTCCTCCCATCCCGTCGCAAAGAATGTATAATCCACGAGCTGCGATCGCACTGGCTTTTGGTAATTCCGTTTTGTTAACTTTTGTTTCGATTCCAAAATAATCTTCATTGTGGTCGCGTTGACGACCAACATCGGTAAGTCCTGCATTTTCCAGACTGTTTAATTGCATCGGGAGAACGATTGTGGGGGTATCATCGCTTTTATTCCCATTCTCCTCTGGTTGCTCGAATTGCATAACAGTAGGAGCCGCAGTATTTGGAGCAGCTACGAACGTAACGGTTACATCCTCGCTATCGTTATCATCAGGGGCTGGTTGTAATTCGGATGCGATCGCTTTCAAGCGAGACTGCAATTGCTCCATTGTTTCAATAATATTACTGTCCAAATCTCCCAACAATTGCATCAATGCTCCAAATTGCGTGCGTTGCGATTGCCTAAACAAGGTATGCCACATACAACCTAACGTCTTAATTGTCAAGGACTCTTCGTCAATCTTCATAGTTGGCTCGACCGACCCACATGAGTCAACCAACGCGGCATTGCTATGAGTTTCTACGTAGAGTCTTTGTAGCACCAACGAATGGTCTTCATCCAACCGTAGATTCGATAATTCCAACAAACTTTGCTGACAATTCAGCGGTTCCAGCATTAACCACAATTGAGTCATCTGGTAAAAGTAATGTATCATTTGCAATGATGTAGTTTTCTCATCGCGCCACAGTTCAATCAAATATTCCCAATTTGAACGGTCTTCGAGGAGAACAACTTGTTTATTTCCCTCTTGCCAAGCGTCATGTATGGGGGGAATACCTTGATGGCACTGCCAATATAATTCTAAATAAGGTATGGCAAAACTCGGAATTCCACCAATAACATCGGGTTGATTGTGCGAACTTTCCAGAACCGCCATAACTGGTGTAAATTGATATGGTTGGCAATCTAAAACCCGCAAGCACACTTCACTACTATTGTCTATTTCGGGTTGATTTGAGAGCGGTTCAAGTATTTTATAGCGTTGCTGCGAATCTAAATAATCACCAACCGGAAATTCCCAGTTATCAGATATTGCCGTAACCGTTTCTCCAATATCCTCAGTGGTAGGTAATTGGACAAAGGTATTATCCTTATCGACTTGTGCTTCTATTGAGGAATCGACTTTCGTTTGCTTGGTCACAATTGCCCACCAAACTGTACCGCAAAACTCATGGCAATTATGGCATTGTTCTGCATTTACAGGTACATCGACACCACAAGCAGGACAAACCTTTTCGGTTAGCGAAGTGCCACAGTTTTGACAAAACTTATTGCTATTTGGGTTCTCAAACTTACACTCAGGGCAAATCAGCATTGTGGAAATTCCTTAATTCCGTTTCCAAGGTGCTTGCAGCCACTACAATCAAAAGTAACAAAACTGGCAGCCCTTTGCTTAGAGTATACCAATTTCGTATATTACGTTTCACAGATAATTTGTTGTAGCACTGTCAAATTTGTTACTTATCGTAGGTTGGGTGGAACGGAGTGTAACCCAACATCAACCGAATTTGTGTTGGGTTACGCTGTCGCTACCCTACGGGAAAGCTGCGCTAACACCCAACCTACGTTACTACGATGCCTTAACTGGTAGCAAAATTGTAAAACGAGTACAGTTTGACCCGCTTTCAACTTCGATTGTTCCTCCTAAATACTTCGTCAATTTTTGCACCAAAGCTAACCCTAATCCAGTTCCACCTTGCTTCCAGGGGTCGTTACTAGGAATTCGATAAAATTTATTAAAAATCAGCGATAGTTCGGTGTTAGGAATTTCGACACCAGTATTTGTTACCTGTAACTCAATGTGGTTTGATTTTAACTGGGCAGTAACAGAAACCTCTTCATTTGGGGGACTGAACTTACAAGCATTAGTTAACAATTCGATGATAATGCGTTCCAAGCTATATGGGTCGCAAATGAAGGGGGGAAGGTTTGGTGCGATATTCACAATTAGACGTTGCCCGATATTGCGGGTTCTAGCTTGGAATAATTCTACTACTCGCGCTAACCATGATTGGGCGACAATAGTTTCCAGTACCAAAGGTTTGATAGTGGTATCGAGCTTTTGTAAATCGAGGAAATTATTGATTAAATTTATTTCGCGATCGCATTCATTATTGAGAATTTGGAAATAGCGAGAAGCTTTAGACGTGCCGTTCAGATTTTCTCCCAGATTCAACGTAATGCCCAGCATTTGAATTGCCATTTTCATATTCGTCAGCGGTGTACGCAACTCATGCGATACCGTACTCAAAAACTCATCTTTGAGAACATTTAACCTTTCGGTCTCATCAATTTGAGCTTTTACCGCTTTGTCACTCTTCAATAGTGACACTTGTGAGGGTTTTTGTTCGGTAATATCAACGCAGCAGCCAATATATCCGGTGAAATCACCATTCAGTGAAAACCGAGGCGTGCCCGTATTTAAAATTTGGCGATATTGATTATCTGCACATCGCCAGCGATACTCAATGTGAAATTGACTGCGATCGCTTAAAGCCGAATAATAGGATTGCAGGCAGGAAAACTTATCATCGGGATGTACGCTATCAATCCAGCCGATTCCCCGTTCCTGTTCGATACTGCGTCCGGTAAATTCGAGCCAAAATTCATTAAAAAAGTTGAATAACCCGTCGCATCCTGCCATCCATAACATTACAGGTGCGGTATTTGCCATAACTTTGAAGCGCTGTTCGCTTTCTTTTAAAGCATCTTCCGAACGTTTGTAAGAGGTAATATCCTCGCAAACCATCAAAATCACGGGGTTTTGCTCGTCTCCTGGTAAAATTCGCATGACGATTTTTACCCAAGCAATTTTAGTAGTTGGGCAATTTAACCTAAACTCCCACTTGACAATTTTACTAGCTGATGAAGTTGTAAACAAGCTGATTAATGCATCAGCTAAACGTTGCTGTTCGTCCAGGGCAAATAATTGTAAAACCGATTTATTCAGCAATTCTTCTAAGGTACAACCCAATAATTCTGCACCGTACTGATTAACTGAAAGAATAATTCCAGTTATATCCAGCGTGAAGTAAATCGCAGGCAGATGTTCGTATAGCTTACGGTACTGCAATTGATTTTGGGTACGGTGGAGAAGTTCAGCAGCGTGAAGTTCTTGGTCAGTGGCTAATTCGGGCACAAGTTCTAAGCGTGCGGGTACTAAAGGTAAGATATTATCGGGTTCTGGGCTAGGATGATGCCAGCGAGATTGCTGATTGCGGTTCATAAATAAATAGACTTGCACCCAAGGGCTGAATGTAAAAAAGGCACGAGCGAATCAGGGAAGAAGATTATACTACTTTTAATTTGATTTTTTGAAAATCTTGTCAGTATAAATTGATTTAAACTTCTCATTTTATATCAATAGCTTAAGCAACTGGCAGCATCTGTGTTTGCCACTTTACCCATATAGCAGTTCCCAGTCCGGTGAGGTACATTTGTAG
>JANNFJ010000419.1:0-12038 GCA_031379725.1 Calothrix sp. OTE_75_metabat_31 | reverse complement strand
CTCCCCATCTCCCTATCTCCCCTACTCCCTACTTCCTACACCTACTTCGTGCTGCATTTGATGATATTTCCAGAGTTTGCCGCGTTTTTCGAGTAACTCGTAGTAACTTCCTTGTTCGACTATCTTTCCAGCTTCGAGGACAACAACTTTGTCAGCTTTAAAAATTGTCGATAAACGATGTGCGATCGCAATTACAGTTCGACCTGCTGCTAACTTCTCCAACGACTCCTGCACCAAACGTTCGGATATCGAATCTAGGGCGCTGGTTGCTTCATCCAATATCAATATTTCCGGGTTGCGAAGTAATGCCCTGGCAATTGCTATCCGTTGTCGCTGTCCACCCGATAATCGCATACCGCGATCGCCTAATATGGTTTCAAAACCTTGGGGTAATTCTAAAATGAATTCCCATGCATTCGCTTGTTTTGCTGCTTTTTCAACTGCCCAATCATCTACACCTTCCATCCCGTAAGCAATATTATTTCGCACCGAAGTATTAAAAATAAAAGTATCCTGCCCGACTACTGCGATTTTTTGCCGCAATGACCCAAGTTGATACCGACGCAAATCTGTATCGTCGATGCGAATTATACCTGCCGTTGGGTCGTAAAATCTCACAAGTAAATCTGCCAAAGTCGTTTTGCCTGAACCAGATGCACCAACGAGTGCTACCATTTGACCGCGTTTAATGCTGATGGTGATATCCTCTAATACTGGATTCTCGTTGTCATAGCAAAAATCAACGCACTCAAAATTTATTTGTTGCTGCAACCCTAGAAACTCAATTTCTCCATCACGGATATAACTTTTATTGTCAGTTCGCAACAATTCGTGAACAACTTGCAGCGAACCTGAAAACGTGGCAATAATACCCCAAGAACTATTCATGTGGGCAAGAATTGGCAGTAATCGGAACAGCGCAAATAGAAATGCTAACAGCGAAATCGCATGTAACGTACCACTATTTACAAAAATCGAAATAGCAACAATAATAATACCAATTAAAATTGTCGTAGCCGATGCTTCTGCGAGGGGGAAAACACTGTTCCCAATGCGATTACTTTGCATGTAAGCATCAGCAAATCTACCTGCTGCTTGGTCGAAACGTCTTTCTTCAAAATCTTGACTCCAAGAAGATTGTATCGTTCTGACACCATTAATGCACTCAGTTGCTATCCCTGCCATTTCTGCACCAGCAGATGTCATCACAAAACTAGCTTCACGAACCTTCTTAATCAAATTAGAAATACCCGCAGCTAGCAAAGCAAATAAAAGTGTTGTTATCAATGTAAGCTGCCAAGAAATCAACAACATGACAACCCCATAAGCCAAAATTACACAGCTTTTAGTCACAAAATTAATAACTTCATTAAAAGCTTGATTAATATTCCCGACTTCCACTGAAAAAGTATTTACTAACTCCGCTGCCCGACTCTGGGTATAATAACTCAAATGAAACCGTTGAAACTGCTCAAAAATTTTTCTGCGTAGCGCATCAATCAAACTAATTTCACAAGCTTTTGCTCGATATTTTCCCAAATAAGCAAAAATTGCCCGTATCCACACCGTCACCAAAATCAATCCCGATATTCGGTAAATACGACCTATATAACTTGCCTTCACACCCAAAAACCCAACATCAAACCAGCTAACACCAGTCTGCAAAGGCACTTGGTTCGGATTAGTCAAACCTTGTAACAGCGATGCAATTAACCCCACACCCATCGCTTCCAAAACAGCCGCTATCAGAGTAAAAAGCACCGCTTGAATAACTATATTGCGGAAACGATTCAACTCACGCAAAATCAAGTAATTATTCTGCCACAACTTAGTACTTCCTACTAGCCGTCGAATTGAAAGAGGGACTTTAACAAACATATAATATTATTTATTTTGTAATGACACTGAATAAACCTAATCATTCTCCTCCCTTTCTCTTCTCTTTCTCTTCTCATCCTCTTCTCTTTCCTCTCTTCCTCTGCGTACTCTGCGACCTCTGTGGTTCGTTTCTCTTACTCCAAATTCATTTAGCCAACTGCAAACGCTGCAAACCCTGCGATATCAACATCCCCAACGAATACAACCACTTTAAACATCCCTCAATCAACCAAATAATAACCTGCCATCTTTTCTGTTGGGGTCGATACTTCGCAAAAAACTTAATTGCAGAAAAAGCATGTACAAAAGTCAAATAATTAAACCGTGACCGAGTACTTGCCTGCTGATACAAATGCAGTGCAGAAGCATTTGGTTCAAACAAAACTCGATACCCATTTTGCCAAGCATCTACACACAAACTTACATCTTCAAAATACAGAAAAAATCGCTCGTCAAATAAACCATATTTCTCCACATACTCCCCTGAAATTATCATAAACGCACCAATTGCCCAATTTACCTCCACAACTTTCTGCGGTTCGGGCATATCACTATAATAGTAATCAAACGGATGAAACAATTTTAATAATTTCTTACCAAATAAATGCTTTAAAAATAGATAGTTAAAACTCGGAAATCTCCGAATTGATTTTTGAACCGTCAAATCGAGATGCAATAACCTTGGGCACACAATCGCAACATCACCACTTGAATGTAAAGTCTCCTCCAGAATTGCGATCGCATCTGGTTTGAATACTACATCCGGATTCACTAGAACATATGTATTGCTTGGTGACAATGCGATCGCCCGATTATTAGCTTTACCAAAACCCAAATTTTGCTCTCCCTTAATACCCATAAAAATATCTGGATATCGAATTGCAAATTCATCAATAATGTGAGAACAACTATCCTCTGAGGCATTATCATACACCACAACCCTACCTATGGATGGATAGCGTTTGCGGATTGCCAATAAACAAGACTCTATGGCACCTCGAAGTGTCTTAGCAGAGTTGTAGGAAACGATTACAAACGTAATATCACGTTTAACTGTCATGATAAACACACCTTAGTCTATGTAAATTGATTTTCACCTACATAAACACGTACTTAATTTGGTAATTTTTTTGCAAATATGTTGGCATTATATAGGGATACAGTAGTGATTTCCTCAAGTTAGATAATTCACCTATTGATAAGTTTTATCTAGCCATCATTTTAAATTTGACAGGATAATCTGCTTTCATTTAAGAAAACATCTATCAATAGTTATATATTTTAGGTAATATATAAGCTTATTCCTGATTTTTAACCAGTTCCATAGGCTAGAAATGGTCACTTGAACTTAAGTTTATATCCTAAAATAGTCAACTCTCTTTGTCAATTTTTAACATAGCTAACTAGTGTATTTTCATGGTTTACTATTATTTAAAGAATTATTTTATACAATAGCTTAATTTAGCTATGAGATGATTAACAGCAAATTTACATGCATTGTTTCTAACAGTACTGATACAGCACTGTAAAATCACACGACTATTGGCGTATTTTTATTTACATGTAAGATAATATATTACCGTAAAAATATGGAAATATTAGCGCAGACAAATTAAAGATTTTGTAAAGATGGTGAAGATTTTACGGATTGGGGCTTGATATGATTGTAAGGTCAGAGTTATGTCTATGCAAAAAAATTGCTTAAATCCGAAAAACTAATGCTGCTTTAGCGGTCTATATGAAAAGTTTTAAGGGGTGTAGAGACGTTACATGTAACTTTCCTACAGTAGTTTCAGGAGTTACCGGAATTGTTTGAAGCAATCGAAATGATTAAAATGTGAATGTGGCTGCATTACCATTAAATTTATGTTAACCTTTTTACCCAACCAAACCCAAGCAATAAAAAACTATTACGAAGAATATGGATATGTCATTATCAAAGATGTCATATCACCGGAAAAAGTAACTGCATTCCAGGACAGCTACAACATACTCAAAGCATCGAAAAAATATTATTTTTTATCGCAAGACACTAACCGTGTTGAAAAATTAGAAACCAACTCGCAAGGATTCATCGAACACTCAATATTAAATCCGATCGATTTAGTTTTTCAAAATACATTTAGTCACGCAGCATTAGATATAGTCACATTACCCTTAGTTTCCCAACTTCTAACGACCCTCAGCAATTGTCAAAAACATATTATTTGGCAAACAATGTTTTTTGATAAATCAACAGGTACAGTACCTCACCAAGACCATTATTACTTAGATAGCGACCCCCCTGGAAATTTGATTGCCTGCTGGTTTGCCCTCGAAGATATTCACCCCGATGCCGGCACTTTTTTTGTAGTTCCTAGAAGTCAGAAAGGTAAATTAATCGCTGCTAATTCAACTAACCATGAAGATTACGTACACAAAATTCAAGCTTTAATCAAAGACCAGCATTACACCCCTCAACCAATGCCATTAGTAAAAGGTTCGGTTTTATTTTGGCATCCATTTTTGATTCATGGTGCATTTGAAAATGTGAATCCCAATTATTCGAGAAAATCTTTGACAGCACATTATTTACCGCAAGGTTACGGCAGATTAGGTAAATCTTTGCCATTACAAGTAACTTCACTAAACCCAAATATTTTATTATGGAAAAAGACGCTTATCGAACATCTTAAAACTAGCGTCCGACATCTACGCTTTTGGGCAATGTATAATCTTCGAGATAAACAGCAACCATCAAAAATGGAAATGCGTTCATCGCAATATTAATTAGTTGTAGAGACGCTAAATTTCGCGTCTTTACTTGATATATTTGAATATGGGGGTGTAAAATTGAGAGTAACTAGAGTCGCAAAAGCTGCAATTGGCAATTTTAGAAATCACCAATTTGGAAAATGCAATGTTTGTGGGAATCCTAGTATTTTTATTTGTATTGATGCGGCAACTGCACGCAATAACATGTATTGTCCTTTCTGCTATAGTTCGTCCCGCAAACGACATGTAGCCAAAGTTATTTTAAAGGAAATTGGTATTTCATCAATAGCGCAAATGGCAACAGCAAACCAATTTAATATTTATAATGCTGATGTCGATGATGCTTTTTACAAGTATCTACACAAAAATCATTCTTACACTTGTTCAAGTTTCATTCCCGACGTAACACCCGGAACCGAATTACGAAGAGGGGTTTTTTGTCAATCCCTAGAAAAGTTGACATTTGCCGATAGCAGCTTTGATATCGTTGTCAGTGAAGACGTGTTAGAACATGTACGAAACCACGAACAAGCTTTTCGAGAAGTGCATCGAGTTTTAAAACCAGGTGGATATCATTTTTTTACGATTCCTTGCAATTTTGACCAACCAACCATTATTCGTGTAGATACCAACGGGGATGAAGATATTCATCTTTTACCACCGGAGTATCACGGCGATAGAATTCGCGGTAAGATATTAGCGTATCGTACTTTTGGGATTGATATTTTTGACTTGTTAACAAGGATGGGATTTCAAACCAGAGTTGATTACTCCAACTATATTGACCGACGAGTAGGAATTTTTGATAGTTACGTTTTTTGTTCGCAAAAACCTTTCTCGTCATCTTAGGTTAGCCATCCTGCCTAACTTAATTAATGCACAGGCAGGATGCCTATGCTACGACCAATATTTTTATGATTTGAAACTAGATTAAACTTTATATTATATAAAAATGGGAATACGTCCTTTAATCGTGAGTACATTTGATTTAAGTGGTGGTGCTGCAAGGGCAACATATCGCTTACACGAAGGTTTAAAAAGGATGAATATCGATTCTCAAATGCTAGTTCAATATAAAACTAGCCATGATAATACAGTTATTGGAGCCAAAAGTAAAGTCGAAAAAACTCTTAATCAAATGCGACCCACTTTAGATAATTTACCATTAAATAATTACGATGGTCGCGGATATGGAGCATTTTCGACCCAATGGTTTCCCGACTTAATCAAAAATAAAATTGCTCAATTATCACCTAATATAATCAACCTACATTGGATCTGTGGATTTGTGCAAATCGAAACTATTCCCAAACTCAATAAACCTTTAGTTTGGACATTGCATGACATGTGGACAATTACCGGAGGATGCCATTACAGTCAGAAATGCGATCGCTTTACTCAATCTTGTGGTGCATGTCCGCAACTCCACAGTGAAAAAGATAACGATATATCACGATGGGTATGGAAACGTAAAGCGAAATACTGGCAAAATCTCGATATCACGATTGTGACACCAAGTATCTGGTTAGCAAAGTGCGTCCGTGCCAGTTCGTTATTTCGTCAAGCAACCATCGAAGTTATTCCCAATGGTGTCGATACTCAACGTTATAAACCTTTCAATCGCAAAGTCGTAAGGGAATGGTTGAATTTACCCCACAACAAACAACTTATTCTCATCGGTGCAAATTCGTTATACCTTCAGCGTAAAGGTTCGCAGTACCTTTCTAAAGCATTAGAATTGCTACAAACATCAGCATGTGCAGGAAATGTAGAGTTAGTAATATTTGGCACAGTACCCGATGGATTTAAATTAGATTTGGGTTTTAAAAGCCACTATATTGGTAGTTTAGGTGATGATATTTCGCTAGCTCAAGTATATGCTTCTGCGGACGTATTTGTTGCCCCATATATCGAAGATAATTTGCCCAACACTATTATGGAAGCTTTAGCTTGCGGAACTCCTTGTGTTGGATTTGATATTGGTGGAATTGCGGAAATGATATTACATGAATGTAATGGTTATTTAGCGAAACCTTTTGATGTGGAACAATTAAGCCTGGGTATAGCTTGGATTCTAGCAGATAAAGCGCGTTGGGAGGGACTATGCGATCGCGCCCGTGAAAAGGTGGTATGTGAGTTTAGTCAGGAACTTCAAGCAAGTCGTTATTCGCAGCTTTTTGCTGAGGTGATTGAGAATTATGGGGTGTTGGTTTGATGGGGGAAATATAAATATGGATGAAGTAACCACAGAGGACACAGAGAAGCCAGTGCGTTGCGGAGCCAGTTGCGTGCGGGGGTTCCCCCCGTTGAGCAATCTGGCATGGGGTTACCCCCGTTGTAGCACCTGGCGCAGCACAGAGGAAGAGTAGGGAGGGTTTATGGATATTGGAGTGAGTAAGGGGGAGGTTAATTACTTTTTCTACGGTCTTGTTTTTTATAGTGTTACTGTTTTATATCTGGTTCCTTATGAGTTGAAGTTGCCTCATGCAAAGTTTTTCTTGCCGATACTGGCAGTTTTGTTAGTAATTCAACTATTGCAACACCGTAGTAAATTACAAATTGCCGATATTATTGCAGTTTGTTTGATTGTTGTTACTACCGTTATTAACTTTTCTAGCTATCAACTATTTCGATATAGTTTACCTATCTGCTTGATTGTCATCGGTTTTACAGGATTTCCCCGGATTCAAATCCAGCGAAAATATCTAATTCCTTTGTGTTGGTTATCTAGTATTGCGATGATTTACCAACTTGCTGTTTATAGACGGGTCGAATTTGATGGAACTCTCCGTATCAGTTTAAGTAATGGAGACCCGAATGTTTCTGGGTTGTTTATGCTGTTATTTTTCTTTTTATGTATAAAAGCTAAATTCAAACCTGGAATAATTCTTGCTTTAGTGTCCTCTTTATTATTCCTCAGTCGCAATTATTTTTTCAGCTTATTGATATTCTTTGTTATTCTTTGCTTTGAAAAAGCTTTTACAAAAATTGCCAGTCGAATCAACTTTCCGATACTTTTCATTCTGTCGAACTTCATCGGTATAGTTATTGGTGAATTTTTCTTAAACTTTGTGCAAATTGGATTCGACTATGATACAGGTTCAAACCGATTATTTGCAGTCAACGATGCATCCAACTTATATCGATTTGAAGCAAATCGCTTTCTCATGCAATCGTACTTGAACGATTGGTATTTAGCATTAACAGGTTATGGAGGTAATTACGAATCAGTATTTCGACCAATCGGGGCAATAATCCACAACTCATTTTTAGAAGTAATTGCTTACACAGGAATAGTACTCGGAATCATCTACTTTTATGTAATTATCCGATTCATCAATGGATACTACACACCAGACAACTTTAGATACATATATCCTTATTTATTCTTTTGCTTATTTCTCCATAGTGGATTTCAAGGAATACCACCATTTCTATTTATCAGCATTCTTGCCATGTCAGTAACCGATGAACCTAAGATTTTACATCCAATGCGAAATTATTCGTGAGGATTAAGAATCCGGGTTCCCTCAAGAAACCCTCTCAATCCTCTTCCTCTGTGCTGCGCCAGGTGCTACAACGGGGGGAACCCCATGCCAGATTGCTCAACGGGGGGAACCCCCGCACGCAACTGGCTCCGCAACGCACTGGCTTCTCAGTGTCTCTGTGGTTCCCTCACTCTTAATTTATTTCATAAAATCGTATTCCCATCTAAATGAAAATATCCATCATCACCCCCTCATTCAACTCCGAAAAAACCATCGAAAAAACTATTTTAAGCGTCATCAAACAACCCCACCAATACCCCCTCGAATACATCATCATTGATGGTGGTTCCACCGACAAAACCTGTAAAATCCTTGAAAAATATTCCAGTAATATCAATATATTTATATCCGAACCCGATAATGGTGCTTATGATGCAATGAATAAAGGAATAAACCTTGCCACTGGTGACATAATCGGCATTATCAACTCCGACGATTGGTATAATGACAGTGCAATTCGACTAGTCGAACAAGAATTTACAAATCCCCATATTGATATACTCTACTCACCCATCGATAACTACTATCAAAACGAATATATTGCAACCTTTGTACCAGGAGACTTAGAAAAACTGCCGATTCGTTTCACCTTAAATCATCCATCCTGCTTCATCAAAAAATCAGCATATAACCTAATAGGCTTATACAACACCCAATACAAAATTGCTGCCGATTACGACCTTATCTTACGATTCTTCTTATCAAACCTAAAATTCCACTTTATTGACACCCCACTTGCAGCATACTGCCTAAATGGAATGAGTTCATCCCCCAACCCTTGGGTCAGAACAAAATTAATATACGAATCTTGGCAAATTAGCAAACAAGCTAATAAAAACCTTAACTTTCAACGCAATCAAGCTTACATAGCATGGATATTCAACGAAATATTTGCATTACCAGCACGATATTTTCTCAAACCACCGAATGCAAGAAAATTAAAAAGTTTAATTAATCGTTATGTAGCAAAACCAGTAACAGATGAATTTGGGAAATGGTAACTTTATATTAAAGTTACTTTTTAACGTTTAAATAATCAGAACTCTTCTTTTGTGCCCTTTGTGTTCTAATAAGGTTACATCAAGAGTAATGTATTTTATAAATTAAGCCAGTAATGCACAAAAGGCTTAAAAACGGTGCGTTACGAGAAGCGCTAACGCACCCTACACATATTCCTTTGTGTCCTTTGTGGTTATTTAATCATGTCCAAAATATTATTTATATCAGCACATGCACCCACCGAAAAATATCCTCAAGCAGGACAAAAAATTGCACTTAATCATCTTCAACAATACATAAAATCAAGCGCTACAGTCGATGTCATCGTCATTGCCAATCAAATTGAAATCGATGCAGCCGAAGATTTACGACAAAAATGCGATACTCATCTTTATACTTACCCTCTTAATAAACTCAATAAAATTAGTAGTTGCTTGCTTCATCCCAATACCCCTTTAAAATTTGCCACACGCAAGCAACCACAAGTATTACATCAATTACAAAAACTATTAACAACCAATACCTATGAAATTATCCACTTTGAATATTCACACGCAGCAGTATATTTAGATTTCATCCAATCGCAAATCAACCCAAATGTAACGCAAACCGTAATCAGCATTCACGATATTGTTACCCAGTCGTTTCTAAGGAAAGCAGCAACAAACCCAATACTCGGAATCGAAGTAGCAAGAATATTCCGGTACGAAAAAGCTATATACTCCACAGCAAATCATTTATGGGTATTATCAAGAAAAGACCAAGATATTCTAACTTCGCTATTTTCCATACCCGAAGCAAAAATTACCATTAAACCACCCCAGCTTAGTAACTTTGTCTATCAAGTCAAACGACGAGAAATTGAAACTAAAAGCTTGTTATTTTGGGCAGCAATGAATCGACCTGAAAATGAAGGGGCAATCGTAGCATTTGTCAAGGAGTGTTTTCAAAAATTATTAGAATATGACCCCCAATACAAGCTTTATATAGTCGGTTCAAATCCTTCGCAGAAAGTGCAGAAGCTGGCATCGTCCAATATTATAGTTACCGGATTCGTTGAAGACCCAACCCCATTTTTTGAAAAAGCAGCTATCGGAATTGTACCCTTACGCATAGGAGCAGGAATTAAATTGAAAACTCTGGAAATGTTAGAAGCCAGATTACCTGTAATTAGTACGAGTGTCGGTGCTGAGGGTATAGATTTAACTTCCAATAAGTTAGTTGTTAGCGATGATTTTAGTGAGTGGTTGAAATTGATTTTGGAAAGTAGTCAGTAGTCAGTACTTCGTTAGGAATACACAAAATATTATTTGATAAAGATACTTGTTGCGCAAGGTAGCTATGCAATAAAAGAATAATCGATATCTTTGACCACTGACCACTGACCACTGACCACTAACCACTAACCACTAACCACTAACCACTGACCACTAACCACTAACCGCTGACTACTAATTACACCCCTACACTCACCTTTTCCCGTCTCCGAGGTACTTCATAGGTCATGAAATCATGTGCCATATCGGTTTTTGGAAAAATAGCACGGGCTTCCTGAAGTAGGTCTTTAAGCTCCACAACATTACCGGGGGCATAACGCGGACTAAAATGCGTCATAATTAAGCGATGTGCTGCCGCAGTCAGCGCAGTTTGTGCTGCCATCGTCGTCGTCGAATGCAATCGCTGAAAGGCCATCTCTGCATCTTGGTGAGCAAAAGTCGCTTCGTGAATCAAAATATCGACATCTTGTGCCAGTTGCACAGCACCATCGCAGTAAACTGTGTCGGTGCAGTAAGCGATTTTCCGTCCGATTTCGGTTTCACCGCATAAGTCTGTACCTTTAATCACCCGTCCATCGCCAAGAGTCACAGTTTCACCGCGTTTAAGTTGACCATAAATGCGACCGGGGGGTATTTCCAACTCTTTGGCTTTTTCGACATCAAAGCGTCCTACACGGTCTTTTTCAGCGACACGATAGCCAAATGCTGGGATGCGGTGGTGCAGTTGACCGCAGCTAACGGTAAATTCGTCATCCTCGTAGATAATACCGGGTTTGACTGTATGAACCTTTATCGGGTATGAAAAATGCGTGTGTGAATACCGCGAACAAGCTTGGAGGTATTCGTTTAAACCTGCGGGTCCGTAAATATCAACGCGATCGATATTTCCAGCCAAGCCACAACTAGCTAGTAGTCCCATTAAACCAAAAATATGGTCGCCGTGCATGTGGGTAACAAAAATTCGGGACAGTTGGCTGCTTTTGAGGTCACTACGTAGAAGTTGATGCTGAGTGCCTTCTCCGCAGTCAAACAACCATAATTCCGCCCGTTGAGGCAATCTCAGGGCCACACTCGAAACATTCCGCGATCGCGTGGGTACTCCTGAACTTGTCCCTAAAAATGTTATCTGCACGTTATCCTGCCCTTTGTTATAATGCTCTATCTCGCGTTGCCTTTATTCTATCGCGCCGTGGAAAAATACAAAATGGCTCAGGGGTTTTGGGGAAGGGCTTTTTACACATCCATCTTTTTTCCCTCTAACTTACGCAGTACTCGGATGTAACACAAAATCTGAAGCAACAAAGAAGAAGCATTAGAACAACTGCGATCGCATTCCAATATCGAGTTAATTTTGTGCGATATTGAAAGGCCGAAATGACTGTAGGAGCACGATATAAAAGTGCCCTACCATACCGTTGGATAGCGAAAAATACGGATGCGATGGGTGATATTTTTAGATGAGACGAAATGACTAATCTCTCAATAAACGGTTGCGAATGCTTCCCAACTGTGAATTATTATTGACAGGCTCACGTGGTGCTGGTAATTCGGTATTAGGCCAATTTTGTAAATCATTACAGGG
>JANNFJ010000385.1:0-5890 GCA_031379725.1 Calothrix sp. OTE_75_metabat_31 | reverse complement strand
GTCCACCGCGTCCATTGGCGCTAGGAGCGCTATCTAACTGAATGCCTTCAGCATCAATTAAGGCATTCAGGAATTTCATCATGTTGACACGTTCGATACCGTTTTTGGTAACGGTATAGTAGCCGCATTTTTTGGCTTTATCTTCCTTGCTCAGATTTTCGAGTTCTTTAACCGTCTTGAGCAAATCTTCACCGACGAGGGGTTCAATTTTTTTCTGTTTAGCCATCAACTTAGAACAATTTAGGAATGGTTGAAATGGTCGAATCGTTTTTTATTTTAGCTGACAATTTGCTCTTAACGAGCGAATGTTTTTATTTTTTAGATCAGCCTAGCCAAGTATATTACATAAGTACGTGGAAATGTTGCGATCGCTGTGCAATATTTTTTTTGCATAATATCGTTTATCAGGTCTTACAATAGTGATATCTATATATATAGTTAATGAATGACTGCTACACTATAGTAGTTTAAGAATCTGAAACTAACCCAAAAAAGGTTGCCTTGCGAGCGCTTATTTGATAATTGTCACAAACAATGGTAAGCAAAATTAAACCCCAGCCCTCTGATATAGCTCATTATCTGGTCGTTATTGATTATTTTCGCGGTTGGTGGTTAACAATCAACAACATTGAACCGACAGATGTAACAAGTAATAATTAACGACTGACTAGAAAATAATGAGCGTTTGCGTTTCATGAAACTTACAACACGAGGGCATTACAGCGTTAAAGCTTTGCTCGATTTAAGCTTGCAGCCTGCTAACTCTCCAGTATCGGTAAAAACCATTGCCTCTCGACAAAATATTCCCGCACCATATCTCGAAAAATTACTAATTGAAATGCGTAAGGCTGGATTAGTCATCTCAATTCGCGGCAGCATCGGTGGTTATCAACTTTCTAAAGCACCCTCACAAATATCTATAGGAGAAATTTTAGAAGCGGTTGGCGAAAAACTTACTCATCTACCCCAAGATGCAACAAAAACTCACGCTGAAGATTGGGTAACGTTTACCCTTTGGCAACGACTCAACCAAAAACTCAAAGAAGCCCTCTACACTATCACCTTAGCAGACCTTTATTACGACGCTCGCAGTTGGCAAGCTTCACTTGGAGAGGAAGCTAGTTTTATAGTTTAGTTATTAGTCAGCGGTCAGTGGTCGCTGGTCAGTAGTTAGTGGTCACTGGTCAGTGGTTATCACAACTGACCACTAACCACTGACTACTGACAATTAACAAATAACAACTGACAAATAACAAATCCAAAATGACATCTGCCATTATTTTAATTATCGCCACAACTTTAGATTACCTAATCGGCGACCCGATTAACTGGCTTCATCCAGTGCAAGTAATGGGGTCGATAATTTCTCGCTTCCAAAAAATCGCTTTTGCATACTGTCATAATTCTTTCACACAGCGAATAGCCGGAATTGTGCTAGCAATTTTCTTGATAATTGGCACCAGCATTACTAGCGCTTTGATAATTCATGCTGTCCGATGGGTACATCCAGTTTTGGGTATTGTAGCCGAAAGTATTTTGCTTGCGAGTTGTTTTGCCCTGAAAAGTTTAAGCACCGCAGCTGCGTCTGTTTTGAAACCTCTAATAGATAAAGATATCCCCTCTTCACGCTTAGTTTTAAGTCAATATGTTGGTCGAGATACAGAAAATCTCTCCGAATCAGAAATATTACGTGCTGTCCTGGAAACAGCCGCAGAAAACGCCACTGATGGTATTATGGCTCCTTTGTTTTATGCAATTATTGGTAGTTTTGTACCAGTATTCGGTTCGGCATCTTTAGCATTAGCATATAAAGCTAGTAGCACTCTCGATTCAATGGTGGGCTACCGCGAACAACCTTATACTTATTTTGGTTGGTTTAGTGCGCGAACTGAAGATTTTTTAACTTGGATTCCCTGCCGTCTGACTGTAATAACTCTTGCTTTAATTTCCGGAAAACCTCTACATGTGTGGCGAATTTGCAGCCGCGATGCTATTAAAGATTCTAGTCCTAACTCTGGATGGAGTGAATGTGCTTACGCAGCTATTTTGGGCGTACAGATGGGAGGTAGCAATACATATCGAGGGGTAATAAAAGATAAACCCTTATTAGGAGATGATATTCACCCCATCGAACCCAAAACCATCGATAAAGCATTGCGATTGACTAGATATTGCTTTTTACTGTGGTTAGGGGTTGCCACCTCTATACTCTTATTCGCAGTATAGAGGTTAGGGTGTAGGGTGTAGGGTTGGGGGAATAGGAAATGATAAAAATAAGGTAACTGATATCTTGCATCAGTTATATTATTAAGCAAAAAAACTAAGTATTTATAATTTTTCGACTGCGTTTTCGTCCCGCCAGGGACTGTAAGTCCCTGTCTAATAGCCAAAGTCCTCTGAAAGAGGACTATTCGACCATTCTGATTTTAGGTAAAATTAATTACTATAAATCGTGTCTATAAGCTTTTATACGTACATGTATAAGATATATAAGATATAAGGTAAGTCCTTTCCTTGACTCCCTCTACTCCCTTTGCTTTCTAGACTCCCTACTTCCTATTCCCTACTCCCCAAATTATTATGAATCTATCTACAAAAGTGGTTGAGATTCTTTCATCAGAAGAACTTCGCCGTACTGTAACTCGTCTGGCTTCGCAAATTATCGAACGAAGCCGCGACTTATCGCAATTAGTGCTTCTTGGTATTTACACTAGGGGTGTACCGCTAGCTGAATTACTGGCACGTCAAATCGAAGTATTAGAAGGTGTCACTGTGTTGGTGGGAGCATTAGATATTACCTTCTACCGCGATGACCTCGACCAAATTGGTCTGCGAACTCCTGCTAAAACTGACATCCCTTTTGACTTGACGGGAAAAACGGTTGTTCTTGTCGATGATGTAATTTTTAAAGGCAGAACAATTCGAGCAGCGTTAAATGCGGTACACGAGTATGGTAGACCAGAAGTAATTCGTTTAGCAGTGTTAGTTGATAGAGGTCATCGAGAGGTTCCGATTCATCCAGATTTTACTGGTAAGCTGTTACCCACCGCAAAAGAAGAAATCGTCAAGGTTTACTTACAGGATTTTGATGGACGCGATGCTGTTGAATTGATTGGAGATTAAAACATATATTAGCGGCTATCTTTTTTTTAAGTCGCTTTTCCCCACTATGCAATCTGACAATTAAGCATTAATATTTCTTAATATACTTTCAATAAGATTTACGGTAAGACCATGAATTATTTTCTTGCAATTATAGATAAGGCTGATTATAGCTCTTACTTACAAACGGCTCTGATTTTTGTGGGAATCGGGGGATTTTTAGCAGCGACTATCCTTGGGTCGATTGGTTGGTATAACTCGAAACGTCCGGCAGGCTGGGAAGACTCGCAAACTCCGGGTTGGGTGCCAGATATGAAGGAGAAAACTAAAAGTGAGGCTAAGTCAAAAGAATCGGTTTAAATCCAAAAATTTGCTAGCTGTAAGTAGGTATTTTTCTACTTGGTTTAGTGGGGAGGGTAATCTGCTTGTTTATTGTAGACAGGCAAGATGCCTATCCTACGATTATTGCGAAGGGACACAGGATGCCTGTCTTACTATTCTTGGCTTTTGACTGTACCGATGGTTTGTAATAGTTGTTTTGCTGTGTAAGGTTTAGATAAAAAGGCTTTAACTCCCATTTCGGTGGCTGCGTTAATTTTGTCGCCAGAAACAAGTCCGCTGACAGCGATAATTTTTACCAGTGGGTTAATTTTTTGGAGAGTGCGAATGGTTGTAAGTCCGTCCATCACAGGCATTACCATATCGGTGAGGACGATTTCGATTTCATTGCGGTGTTCGGCGTAAATCGCGATCGCCTCGATTCCATCGCAAGCAGTCATGGCTTTATAGTTGAAAGTCTCCAAGGATGTTTTCGTAACATCGCGGATTGAATCTTCGTCATCGACAACTAAAATTAATTCTCCGTTGCCAATTGGTAATTCGGGTTCGGTGTCTTCCATAACTTCAGATACTTGTTGTGCTGGTAAATATACTTGAAATTTACTGCCTTTTCTTGGTTCGCTGTAAACATTAATAAATCCACCGTGGCTTTTAATAATTCCCAATACGGTAGATAGTCCCAGACCAGTGCCTTTGCCGAGTTCTTTGGTTGTAAAAAATGGTTCAAAAATGCGGTCTTGGATTTGCGGAGAAATACCAATACCAGTATCACTAATAATTATTAATATGTAATGGCCGATTTTTGCCTCAATATTCATTTTGGCGTAATTTTCATCAATAAAGAAATTTTCGGCAGATATTGTTAATGTGCCACCCTCAGCCATCGCATCGCGGGCATTGACACACAAATTCATTAATACTTGGTGCAATTGGGTTGCATTACCAGAAACAGCCCATAAATCTGAGGACATTGAAATCGAAGCTTCAATTGTTTTTGGGAAAGTTTCTCGAATAACTTGCTCGATTTCGGTAATTAAATGCTTGAGTTGCAAAGGTGCGCGATCGCCTTCGATGCCGCGTGTAAATGATAATACCTGTTTGACTAAATTCGCACCACGTTTGGAGTTATTAACTATGATTGGTAAAAGCCTTTTGCTACGCTCGTCTTGGAGTTGCGATTCTAAAAGCTGTGCGGTCATTAATATTGGTGCGAGGACGTTGTTAAGGTCGTGTGCGATACCACTGGCTAAAGTACCGATGCTTTCTAATCGTTGAGCGCGGAAAAATTGTCCTTCGAGTTGCTTTTTTTGCGTGATGTCAGTATTGACCACCAAAATTGCTTGGGAATTACCATCAAATTCCGGTACAAGCGTCCAGCGACTTTCGACGATAATTTCGACACCAGATTTTATCGTTTGCTTGAGTTCTCCTTCCCAAGCACCATTTTTCAACAGGATATTAAAGAACGATTGTAATTGCGATAGGCTTTTTTCTTGCCAAAGCTGCACGGTTTGCTTGCCTATTGCTTCAAGTGATTTCCAACCATATAACCGTTCGGCAGCTTTATTCCAAAACAGAATTTTTGAATCTAAATCGCAAACAAATATTGCATCGGTAGCGACATCAAGTAATGCAGCTTGTTCGCGGATTTTTCGCTCCGAGTGCTTACGTTCTAAAGCGTAGCGAATCGAACGCTCTAATAATGCAGCATTTAATTGACTTTTTTCTAAATAATCGGCTGCACCTGCTTTCATTGCTTGGATATCGATTTCGCGTTCGCCTTTACCTGTCAGTAAAATCATCGGTGCTGAACATCCATTTATTACAGCATTCCCCAATAATTCGAGTCCATTTCCTTCACCCAACCGATAATCAATTAGATATACATCGTGTTCGTGTTTGGCAATGGCGCTAATTGCACCTTCATAATTATTTACCCATTCTAAAAAACAATTAGCAACCTGAAATTCAAAAAACCAATCACGGGTTAATACATAATCGTCTTCATCGTCATCAACAAGAAGAACTTTGATGGGGCTATTATTCATAAAAACCTCGTTGGGCTGTTTGGAAACCACTGTGCTTCTCCCAAGGGGAGACGCTGCCTTGAACAGCCAGTGGAGGAAAAACGACTCACGCGGTTTTAACCGCTTTGAATATTTGTCAAATCGAGTAGCCGTAACCATCTTTTTTATGGATAGCTTTACAGTATTTATGTGAAATACCCTGGATTAAGCCGTTACTTGTAGATATATTGAAATTTCCCGTAGCTCGTGTAGCAATCCTTCCAATATATGTTCCAATCTTTTTACCTGTTTTAACAACTGCTCTAACAATATCTCCCGTCTGAAAACCAAAATGAAATTTGGTTCTACTACAATGACGATTGGGAAAACCAAACTTATCAGTTCTACAAATTTGTCTAGTACCATGTCCCGTCGCTTTGATT
>JANNFJ010000343.1:0-1756 GCA_031379725.1 Calothrix sp. OTE_75_metabat_31 | reverse complement strand
ACCGCGTTGAACTAAATCAACAAAATTGCCAGCAGTAATTGGGGCATTAATTCCATCTACCTCAATAGTAATTGGTGAGCCTTTAACGGTCATCACCACGGTTGCCTTTCCTTCGAGTCTTGGTAAATCGTTCACGGGAATATTCTCGCTGCTATTTTCGGATATTGAGGTAGTCTGAGTTGCTGCCTCTGTAGTTGTGGTTGTTTTTGCACTTGCTTCAGTTGCTGTTGAAGTTGGAGAAACAGCATTAGAACTTGCTTGCGGTGTGGAACAGCCGCCTAATATTAGACCACCAATAACTACAAGCGTTAACAATAATTTTTGAATTTTCAACATTAGTAGAGAGTAGAGAGTGGGGAATAGGGAGTGGGGAGTCGAAAATTTAGAGTTAGGAGTTATAAGTTAAGGGAACACCAAGAGATAAATTATTCCAAATCCAAAATTAATGTATAGAGGCGCAAGGCATTGCGCCCTCATAATTGGGATAATTTTTTAATTGGAATTCCTAATTACTTTTTTCTTTTCCCTTACTCCCTACTCCCTAATTCCTTACAGACCTTCTAAGGGTACACCTAAAAATCGAGCCAATTGTGCTGCTTGAATTTCTAAATCCTTCAAAGGCAATGGCTGACCGATTCGCGTCAAAGGAATGTCCCGACGACCTTTAGCCCGTAAATAAAGGGCACGACGCGGATTTAAACCTTCTTTGATTTCTACACGCACGGACTGAATATCTTGCGTGGTACAGTCAATCTCGATTTTGCGGTTTTTACCTGGAAAACCCCAACGGAAAATTTTAATCTTGCCTGTTTCTCGATTAAATTCGTTATAGCCGCCACCCAAATCCCAAAAACTGACTAACCACAGATAGGAAGCAAGAAGCAATCCGGCGAGGCCGTATAGTCCCATCACTAAGCCTTGCGGTACAAACACCAGTTGAGTTGCGTCGGTGACTAAGAGTAAATTAACTTTGAGGTAGCTGGATATTCCAGCTAGTAAAAACCCGGTTGCCCCTAAAGAGACAATAGTTGCCCACCAGTAGTTACTAAATCGGCGCGAGCCGAGGACCTTCTGGTGTAAAAATTGTGAAGGGGAGTTATCGCCGTTAGGCGATTCGCCTTTATTAATGGTTGTAGAAGCTGTCATTAAACTACGTTATCCCTTGGCGCTGATGGTACTCCTATATCAAGTCTGCCATTTTTAGGGGAGTTCTTGCAAGTTCTTTAAAAAGTCGTCAGTGAAAAAGCGTAATTTATTAAGTTTTCGTAACTTTTCTGAGAGATGTTGTGACAAATTGTAAAATTTCTGATACTTATAATAAATAGTTGCCTGTCTTTTATACCTAATTTATCGGTATGAATTAGACGCAAAGGCAAATTAATGTGATAAGTTAAGAACAATTAAGATATCGTTCACTGCCATATTGAGTGAATGGTAAGGGTTTTGACATTACCCACAAGCAGAAATAACCTACTAAAGATAGGGAGTTTCTCATAAACTCGGTAGCTTTGAAATAGTGAGAGTAACTTTGAAAGGTAAATCACTTAAAGCATTATTTACTGAGAATGTCAACATAAAGCGTTAATTCTTCGTTTTAACGTTAATCGCAATTTTAGTAAACATAGAGGATTTAGTCCGATGACCATCGCAGTAGGACGCGCCCCCAGTCGTGGGTGGTTTGACGTACTCGACGACTGGTTAAAACGCGATCGCTTCGTGTTTGTAGGCTGGTCAGGAATTCTACTGTTTCCTTGTG
>JANNFJ010000334.1:0-3658 GCA_031379725.1 Calothrix sp. OTE_75_metabat_31 | reverse complement strand
GTAAGTTTGCAAGTGCAAAACTTAGAGCGTCAACTTGATGTTCCTTTATTCGACCGTGGAGGTCGTCGCGCTCAATTAACCGAAGCAGGGCATTTGCTTCTAAGTTACGGTGAAAAAATCCTCAGCTTGTGCCAGGAAACCTGCCGCGCTATCGAGGATTTGCAAAACCTCCAAGGTGGTACTTTAATCGTCGGTGCTTCCCAAACCACGGGCACTTATTTATTGCCAAGAATGATTGGTATGTTCCGACATAAATACCCCGATGTAGCTGTGCAACTGCACGTCCATTCAACCCGGCGTACAGCTTGGACTGTAGCTAACGGGCAAGTCGATTTGGCAATCATTGGTGGTGAAATTCCTGGCGAACTTTCCGAGTCGCTGCAAATTGTCCCCTATGCCGAAGATGAATTAGCGCTGATTCTACCGACATCGCATCCTTTTGCCAAACTTGAAACAATTCAGAAAGACGATTTATATAAATTACAATTCATTGCCCTCGATTCGCAATCCACAATTCGTAAAGTTATCGACCAAGTGTTAGCACGCTGCGATATCGATACGCGCCGTCTCAAGGTCGAAATGGAACTAAATTCCATCGAAGCAATTAAGAATGCCGTGCAATCGGGATTGGGGGCTGCGTTTGTCTCGACTTCGGCAATTACCAAAGAGTTGCAAATGGGCGTACTCCACTGTACCCCAATCAATGGCGTTGTCGTCAAACGAATATTGTCGTTAATATTCAACCCTAACCGTTACCGCTCCAAAGCTGCTGAAGCCTTCAGTCGGGAGATTTTACCTCAATTTGCTGCACCGGGCTGGAATCAAGATGTGTTAAAATCATCACACAAAGAACTAGCGATTAAGGTTTTGGATGCTGAAGTGTTGACTTCGGACGAAGAGTAAGATTTGGTCAATAGTCATTTGTCAATAGTCATTTGTCAATAGTCATTATCAATGGTTGCTCCATTGGCAGTTAATCAAACAGTTAAGAACGACCGATAGATAACTAATGACAAATAACATGAAGGTGAAAGCGAAAACCCTGATGGTGAACCAAGACTGGGACTTAAAAGGAGGTTTCCTCCTTTTAGACTAATGACCAATGAAAACTAACAAATATGGAAATTTACTGCACTCGTCCGCGCTGCTTGCGTCCGCAAAATTATTTTACCGACCTTGATGATAATGCGACGCTGCGAACAGTGCAGCAGAAATACTGCACTAGTTGCGGAATGCCATTGATTTTAGCTGGACGCTACATTCCCACCAAAATACTAGGCAGAGGTGGATTTGGTGCGGCATTTTTGGCACGCGATCGCTATACTCCGGGAATGCGTCAATGCGTGGTTAAGCAATTCTTACCAGCAGGGACTTTGACCTCAGCGCAATTGCAAATCGCGCAAGATTTATTTGAACGCGAAGCTGTGGTGTTGGAAGAACTTGGCTACCAACACGACCAAATCCCCGATTTATTTGCTTATTTTCCGGTCATAGTTGATGGTTCTTTATCTGGGCAGCAAGAACAGTTTTTTTATTTAGTTCAAGAATATATCGACGGTTTAAATCTCGAAGAAGAATTAGCACAAAAAGGTAATTTTTCGGAACCCGAAGCGCTGGAAGTTTTGCGCGAAATTCTGAAGGTGCTGAATTTTGTTCATTACAAAAACATTATTCACCGCGATATCAAACCGTCGAATATTATGCGCGACAGCAAAGGTAAACTTTACTTGCTCGATTTTGGCGCTGTCAAACAAGTTACAAATTCTCCTACGGTTTCTGCTGGTGCTTCAACGGGAATCTATTCGATGGGATTCGCCCCACCCGAACAAATGGCTGGTGGGCAAGTGTTTCCCTCTACCGATTTATATGCATTGGCAGTGACTATTATTACTTTACTAACAGGTAAAGATGCTACCGAACTGTTTGATGCTTACACCAACCAGTGGAAATGGCGATCGCACGTTAGTGTTAACCCGCAGTTGGCAGATGTTCTTGATAAGATGCTGGTTGCGGCAGCCAATCAAAGATTTCAATCCGCTCAAGCTGTACTTGATGCTTTAGAACCCCAAAGAGTGCAGCAAGTACAAGCACAAACACAAATAACCCAACCACCACCAATTCAACCACAACAACCAATTCAACCACACAAGCCACAATCGGTACATCCATTCTCTACAATAGAGTTATTGGCAGGGGCTGGGTTTAGTGGGATTCAAGGTGGATTGATTGCGATCGCGCTTTATAGTCTGGTAAAGTCACCTGTATTTACTCTAGTTGCATCTGGCGTGATTTTAACTGTATTAATTTTTGCTCAATTTCGGCGCTGGATTGAGAAATTCGATTTATTAATTATTCTTGCTATTAGTTTTGCGATTATTTATTTCGTCCCAGCATTACACACTATAGGAATACAACTAGTCATAATTTACTCGCTTGCAGCCGGATTAATCACAATCGCTCTAACATCATTATTTCGTCTAATCTACCGATTGTTATCACTTATTCTTTAACTTAAATAAAAGGAGCTAAAAGCCTCCTATGACTCAGAAGAACGAAACCGGTATTCTCGCTTTATCGCTATTGATTACCTTGGGATTAATCGGTGGTATTTATTTATGGATAGCTAAAAGTTCTAATATTAAATTTATTGGAGCAACTAACAATACGACGCAACAAACGAATTCACAATCGAGTGCAGATAGTTTTGCTCAGGTTGAAAATGTTCCTTCGGGATTGTTTCGATATGGTGGCAGTACTACTTGGGCACCAATTCGTAAAGAAGTAGATTCTGCGATTAAGACAGTTTTACCTAAGTATCAGCTTAACTATACTGACCCTATTTCTGGCGCTCCTGGTTCAGGAACGGGTATAAAAATGTTGCTTGATAACCAATTAGCATTTTCTCAGTCATCACGTTCGGTAAAAGCTGAAGAATACAAATTAGCAGAACAAAAAGGTTTTAAACTCAAAGAAATACCAGTAGCGATTGACGGAATTGCTCTAGCAGTTAATCCCAAACTGAATATTTCTGGTTTGACTATTGCCCAAATCAAAGATATTTACATGGGTAAAATTACAAACTGGAAAGATTTAGGAGGAAATGATTTAGCCATCATACCTTATTCGCGCCGTTTGGAGGATGGGGGGACAATTGAGTTTTTCTACGAAAACGTCCTTGAAAAACAAAATTTTGGTAGTAATGTCCAATTTATCCCGACAACAACCCAAGCACTGAGGGAAGTTGCCAAAAATGCAGGTGGCATTTACTATGCTTCAGCACCCGAAGTCGTACCGCAATGTAGCGTCAAATCGTTGCCAATTGGACGCAAACCAGGTGATTTTATACCACCATATCAAGAGCCAGGAGTTTCTCTGGCGGAATGTCCACAAAAAGTTAATAAACTTAATTTTGATGCTTTTCAAAATAATACGTATCCGATAACTCGTAGCTTATTTGTAATTGTTAAGCAGAATGGACAAATTGACCAACAAGCTGGAGAAAAATACGCGGATTTATTAATGACTAATCAAGGCCAAGATTTAATTTCTAAAGCTGGATTTGTCAGGATTAAGTAATAATTTGTGTTCTTCATTAATTTTGAGGGTGAGGGTAAGAATAGTTCTAACCCGTAAAGAGGTTACATGTAACCTCTTTACG
>JANNFJ010000331.1:0-2537 GCA_031379725.1 Calothrix sp. OTE_75_metabat_31 | reverse complement strand
CGTGTCAGGTACGATGCCTAACCTACATGTCAGGTACGATGCCAGGAGCGACGTGTAATTTGCAACTACTTAAAGATGTATGTAATGCCAATCAACTTGGTATGACATTTATAACCTTAATGTATCAATTTGATTGGAATTTTTGGATAAGTAGATAGTCATTAGCTTGACTAATCTGCTTAAGAAAGCTTGATGTAAGAGCAAAAATAATCTTGTAATGGCGATTCTGGTTGACCAGCAAACTCAATCCATTTGTTATGGTAATTTGGGGTAACTGATTATAACTCAAATAATGGAACCTTGGAAGTGGCTATTAAGACAAAAACGCTTTTTTCTTTTGAGCTTGTTCTACTATCTGGTTTGATTGCGGTAACATTGCTCGTCTTAATTACAAGGTTCTGCATCTCGTTCAATACCATAACTAGATTTAGCATCCAAGATAATATACTTTAAATATTTAGGCAGGTTAGAGTCTGACAAATTCGTTACCGAAACACTCAATAGAATAATTATCCAAGAGTTAATTAACCCAAACACACCCAATTTACTGTTGATGGGTTACTAGAATCCGGGTTTCTTAAAGAAACCCGGATTCTGACCATTACGACTAATCAAAATTAATGACATGGGCTAGTAGTAGTGCGTATCATTAATTTTAGGGAGGTCGTAGCATAGGCGTCTCGCCTGTGCAGTCCGGTCAGGCGGGACGCCTAACCTACGCAGAATAATATATACCCTCAAAACTTATGACATGGGCTAGTAGTATAGCGGATGGAAAATCCAAAATAATAAAAGCTTGTAATATTAGCTTTGTGATTACTTTGGAAGTAGCTTTATTTGCACTGTATTGTAGTAACCACTGGGTACTTTTAGTTTACCTCTCAATTAATTAATTAAAAGCCGTATTGCTTACAAGTCTAATAATCAATTTAAACACTCGTATATCTAGATATCCTAGAAAAATGCGTGAATAATTGCGAGAAGTAGTTTGTAGTATTCATAATGTAAATACTAAAAAAATAAAACAGTATATTTGATTACGTTTGTTGAATATCAAATTATTATTTATTTTAAAAATAGAAAGATCGTAATTAGCAAATGTTAGATAATTACATTTGTTTGATTTTGGACTGTAACGCAACAATACAGAAATTGTAGAGACGTTACATGTAACGTCTCTACGCTTGGTAATGCAATTCACCTTTACAGCGTTTTCTTTGCTTGCCTATTAGTCAAATGTTGCCAGCGTCGAATACCGCTATTAATTAATTCGGAATTTTCATCACCCACAAAACAAATACGTCCCAACTGTTCGCAGGCAATGAGAACCTCACCCTGTCCCATAAATGGTGAAATAACAAAACTGTTGGGATTTGTGTACAAATTTATCAGATAACTAATAATTCCCTCGATACCTTCGAGATTGATAGTGTTATCTGGTTTCGGTATCGAGTGATAAGAAAAAATACCTACATAGAAATTATTGAAAACAAACTCATATTGGAAAGGCATTTGATGGCAACTGCAAAAATTGTAGATGTGTCCTTCGGCACACAAAACAGCGACAACACGGGCTTCTGACACTAAATAGTCATGCTCCCAGGTTGGTGATATTGCGATCGCAAGAGCAGCATTTGAGGGTAGTAGGTTAATAAACCCATGTCCTGCGGTATTTCCCCGATATACTAAATGCCGTTCCAAAATCCATTCTTCACTAGATTTCACCGTCAAAATGTTTTTTGCAGGCTTAATATCAGATAAAATTTTCTTCGGAATAGATTTCTTTTTTTTGTTGCTGCATCTGTCTTGAGAGCTATTTTTTGATATAGCATTTTCAAACGCTTGCAGTTGTAGTTGTTTTTGTTGTTCCCTAGCTTGCTTTGCTAATACAGCCTGGGATTCGGCTTCAGTCTTATCTCCCTTGAGCATTGCGACTTCAAAAGCTTTCTCTGCCGCTTCTGCTGTATATCGCTCTTTGCAACCAGTTCGGGCAATTTTCAACTGGGTAGTAGTACTTTTTGCTAGCGGTGTACCGATAATTTTTTGCTTGATTGAGGGGTGGATATCTTTAGCGATTTGCTTACCTTGTTGAAACGTTCGTTCGCTATATCCCGATGCTTTTGCTTGTTCTAAAGTCGTTTTTGGTGGTGAAATGCTCTCACTACCACCTTTACAGGTATGTTGATTATCACCAGGTTTACAGCGCAAACCCATTCGGGCAAGAATGCGATCGCGTTCCAACCAAAGCTCGTACCTTTCTAGGGGTTCAAGTTCGTTACGGATAAAATTTTCGTCAATTTCCGCTAACCTTGCTTGGTCTGCATCATCGTACTTAACAATATTGCACTCTATTTCATTCAACCCCAGCATTTTACAAGCTGTGAGTCGATGTAAACCCGCTATCAAATGAAATTTTTGGTCTACTGTAATCGGATTCAATAACCCATTGACTTTAATTGATTGCATCAACTCCATTATTTTTTCGTCCTTAACTGGACGACGGTTACGACCAATACTAATTCGGTCGATTCCGACTG
>JANNFJ010000886.1:0-5625 GCA_031379725.1 Calothrix sp. OTE_75_metabat_31 | reverse complement strand
GGAAGGGAATTATGGGGGTAACTGGGATACCTACCCACATAGTAGTTACTATTTACTCGCAAATCAAGCTCGCTGCAACGCTGTTTACTATTTATGACATCGACACCACCAGGCACTCGACCCAAGCTTTAGTTTTAGCTGCCGCAGCAGGTGTCAGCGTCCCCGAATTGGCAAATTATTTACCGACGAATACTGCACAACCGGGAATAAAAAAAACACTGATGACGATTCCTGGTAAAACATTTGCAGAAATTCACAAAAGTTTAGGAATCAAGTTGCTTACAAGTATTGGTAACAAATGCTTAGTGAATACATCCCAAATTACGCTCGATACTGTGGCTGTAGTGCTTTATGAGCAGCCTTCTATAACTACTACAAGTCAGGTGAGTGGAGTGTCAATGGATGCTTGCGGACATTCAGTAATTAATTTTATTAATACCTGGAAGCAAGTTTAAACAATCTGTAGGTGGGTATAACCCACCTTACTTTTAAGAATTATCTTCCTGTTGTCGCATCTGTTTAATTTCTGCAACAATCTCCTCAATAGTCGGATTACCTAATATTTCATCCCTATCTCGTGTGTAGTCACCACTAACTAATTCAAACTGTTGCATAAATCGAGCCATTCCAGCCGATCCCAGTTCTTCCGTCAAAGCTTCGATCCCCATTTCCCCGATTTGCTCAGTATTACAGCAGATTGCAGGTTTATAAAGCATAGTATATCAGTCCGAAATTAAGAGGGCGCAATGCCTTGCGCCCCTACAATGTGGTTTAATTACTTGAAAATTGCTGTAAGTTTAGTGACATCTATATATTTTTGATTAGTGAATTTAGACGATGGATCGAAAGTGTCGGTTTGTTGTCGAAGCTTACTGGTGTTGGCAGTGCTACCACTTACCGCTACCAAGTTGTAGCGACTGACCCGGATGCAGGAGATACGCTAACCTATCAGCTGCTTTCCATCCCACTGGGATAACGGGAATGAGTATTAACTCCACCACTGATTTGCTGACTTGGACTAACCCTACTGCTGGTACGCATTAAATTTTCGTCGGCACCGTTGATAGAGGAGGACTTGGCGCGGCACAACGCTTCACTCTCACCGCGCATGCTAACTCCAACCACGTAATTAGCTCGAAAGATCCTGATAAAGCGATACCTGGTACTCCGTACAGCTACGATGTTAAAGCTACTGACTCCAATGGTGATGCGCTGACTTGCAGCCTCGACTCAACATCAAGTGGTAAAGGCCTGACCATTGATGCATTGGGTAAGTTGCATAGCATTCATATTCGATACAAATGAGGTATTATCATGAATTACTTAGAATGGAATCTTGATATGCAAGAAGGAGCAGATTTATATGACCCAATAGGAAATGTTAAAATTTCAGGAGATAAAGGAATCATAACAGAAGGGTATACATACCTTGATGCTTTTTTTGAAGCTTTGGCAGAAGGGGTTGAACGTATGAAAATAGAGGATGTCGTTAGAGTCGATCCACTCGTTGAACCTAATGATATTATCTTTTATCGAAAAGACAGTCTACTTGAAATAAGATATGGAAGCCAGGAAGCAATTATTTTCAACAAATCCCAATTTATAGAAGAAGTTAAAAATGCTGTTACTAAATTAATAGGGATATTGGATGAATTTGCAAATATCACAAAACAGGATAGACGAGAGATCCTTAAATTAAGAAGTTTTGTAAAACATGAAGATTAGTATATCCGTGGTGACTATCTTGAAAGTCAATCGATCACTTTATGACAATCGTTTTATGATTACGCAAAGGAATTGGCATTGCGATCGCTCTTAGAGGAAAACTGCGATCGCTTGATGCTCTTCAAGTGCGATTGCATTTAGTGGTCGCACATGAAGTATCACAAAAAATTACAAAATTTATCGAAAATGTCATGAGGTACTGATGATACCATAACTAATGGTGCAACTAAAGCAAGTTATGAGTACGGATCTAGTCTAGGTGGTGGAGATGTATATCTTCACCATCCACAAACTTAAGTCCGGACTGTCCGCATGTATAGTCTTGTTTCTTAAGTGCTTTGGCTGTTGCCCCATCATATACTTACTTTATTACTTGCTAAAGCTGCCCAATTTATCATTTGCCTTTTTCTTATTCCTTGGGGAGTATTTCCAAGTTCGTCATCAAATGCTTCACTTCCTAATAGTTGCCATTCGCCATTTTGAAACTTAGCTAGAATGTACAATATTGCCTCGGCTTCCAAGCGAATGCGTTTTTGTCCTTGGTCATCAAATGGACGATTGAGGCAACAAACATCCAAATAAATTAAAAACTCCATCTTTTTAGTGACATTTCCTTTGTATGATATTTATTCTGTTGGGATTTTTAAATCATCTCAAAGAACGAATCATCTCCTTTGACTGTCAGTGAGGCTTTTATGACACAGCAATACCGCATCACACTTCTACCAGGCGATGGCATCGGGCCCGAAATAATCAACGTTGCGGTAAAGGTGCTAAAAGTTGTTGGACAGCGATTTGATATTGGATTTACATTTAAAGAAGTACCGATAGGTGGTGCGGCAATCGATGCAACGGGGGAACCTTTACCCGCTAAAACTTTGGAGACGTGCCGTGATAGTGATTCCGTAATGCTAGCGGCAATTGGGGGTTATAAATGGGACTCGTTACCTTCGCACCAACGTCCGGAAGCAGGTTTGTTAGGACTGCGGGCAGGTTTGGGATTGTTTGCAAATTTACGTCCGGCGAAAATTATTCCAGAATTAATTGATGCATCGACTTTGAAAAAAGAAGTCATCGATGGTGTGGATATTATGGTGGTGCGCGAACTTACTGGTGGAATTTATTTTGGCAAACCCAAGGGTATTTTTACTACAGAGACAGGTGAAAAACGCGGTGTAAATACGATGGCTTACACTGAGTCAGAAATCGAACGTATAGGTAGAGTTGCGTTTGCAGCAGCACAGAAACGCGGAGGCAAACTTTGTTCGGTGGATAAATCGAATGTGTTGGAAGTATCGCAATTGTGGAGAAGTTGTATTACTAATCTTAGCTCCGAATATCCCGATGTGGAATTGTCGCATATGTATGTAGATAATGCTGCAATGCAACTTCTGCGCGCCCCTAAGCAATTCGACACAATTGTTACAGGTAATTTGTTCGGTGACATCCTTTCGGATGCGGCAGCCATGTTGACAGGTAGCATCGGTATGTTACCATCGGCAAGTTTGGGCGCGTCGAGTCCGGGAGTATTTGAACCCGTCCACGGTTCAGCCCCAGATATTGCAGGGCAAGATAAGGCTAACCCCTTGGCACAAGTCCTAAGTGCGGCAATGATGTTGCGCTATGGTTTAAACCAAGCTGCTGCGGCAGACCATATTGAGAATGGAGTGTCGCAAGTTTTACAGCGCGGTTTACGCACGGGGGATATAATGTCTCCTGGTATGAGCTTGTTAGGTTGTCGTGCTATGGGCGACGCACTGATTCAGACTCTCGAAAAAGAATAAGTTTGCGGTCTGTGAAGGGAAAATTTTCGCGGTTGTTCCGTTAGAATTTTCAGATAAACTTAAAACATAAACTAGAACACTAAACCTCAGTAACCCGTGTACGCTTTAAAACAAGAACCTCTAAACTTCAATCACAATCACAATCACAATCAGCCGTCTTTGATTGATCCTAATTTGATTCGGTCGGCTGGACAGATTTATCATACCTATTGCGAAGTCCATCCGGAAATCACTGGACACGCTTCGGGTGTGGCAATTAACCGCGTCAATCATCGCGGTAAGGTAATTTTTACTCAAAGTCCGGTTTTGTTGCCTCAAGAGTGTTTTGTTCCGTTAAGTCAGATTGAATCGTATATGTATTGAGTTGATAGATTAGATTTATTGGTGTTTGTTGTTGGGTGGGGCGGGTTTATTTAGATTTCTCGTTTGCCTCATAGTTTGTCATGGAAACCGCCCGTACAGAGTTTTTTGGGATGGGTTTGGTTGGTGTTTGTCGTTGGGTGGGGCGGGTTTATTTAGATTTTTTGTTTGCCTCATAGTTTGTTGTGGAACCCGCCCGTACAGAGTTTTTTGGGATGGGTTTGGTTGGTGTTTGTCGTTGGGTGGGGCGGGTTTATTTAGATTTTTTGTTTGCCTCATAGTTTGTCATGGAACCCGCCCGTACAGGTTTTTTGGAATGGGTTTGGTTGGTTGCGATGGGTTTGTTAGTGTTTCGTGAAGTGTGGATTTTTAATTTGTCAGGATATAACCAATGGTAGATGAGAAATTACGTGTGACTTCTACCGAATAAATGTATGGATAGTTTGATGTTAATCCCGGCGGGTGTAATTGCTCTAGCTTTGGGTACATCGATTGGTAGTTTTATTAATGTGGTGGTTTATCGGGTTCCTGCTGGGTTGTCGGTTTTGTTTCCTCCTTCCCGGTGTCCCCGTTGTTTAAACCAGCTTAAAGCTTATGATAATGTGCCCGTGTTTGGATGGCTGAGGTTGAAGGGACGTTGTCGCTTTTGTAAAAATAAAATTTCGATGCGTTACCCAGTGGTAGAGGCCATCGCTGGGTTAATGTTTTTGGTTATATTTTGGGTATTTCAATTTTCGCCCTTGACGGTTGGATATTGGGTGTTTTGTAGTTGGTTGCTGGCATTGTCTTTAATTGACCTAGATACAATGACTTTACCTAACCCATTAACGAAGTCGGGGTTGGTTTTGGGGATTGTGTTTCAGGCTATTTTGGGTTATGGCAAAGCGTGGATTTGGAGTGATGCTGCCAACTATTTTTTTATGGCGATAGTTGGGGCAGTCTTGGGGATATGGTTGTTTGATGCGATCGCATTTATTGGGTCAATCATTTTTCGCAAAGAGGCAATGGGTGGAGGAGATGCCAAACTCGCAGCAATGATGGGTGCTTGGTTGGGTTGGCAGCATTTACTACTTGCTTTATTCCTTGCTTGTCTGTGTGGTGCTGTGGTTGGATACAGTGCTATTTCGCTATCTAAAAAACAATGGGGCAGAAAAATGCCCTTCGGTCCCTATCTTGCCCTTGGTTCAGTAATAACCTTATTCATCGGCGAGTTTATGATATCAAGCTATTTACAATTATTTTTTGGCAGTAAGTAGAGATAAGGGAGTGGGACTCCCTACTCCCTCATTCTCCACAACTGTAAGTTTCATTACCCTAACTATTTTTAAGATTTTGGTAATATCATCCTTGTAGCTTTGAATTATCCTTTTCACAGCGAGCGTTAGTTGACAAACGGAACTATATGAAGCAAAAAGCCGAAAATAATGGAGATGTTAACTGAATTTCCCAATATTTCCGCGCTTTTATTGGTATTTGTCTGTCGCTGACCTTTCGCAATGTACTACAAAAAATTATTGTCAAGGGAGAGTGGTATATCAATTTTGGCACTGGTAGTCCATCAGTGAGATGCTAGATATATTCGTATAGAAATATTAAAATGCATTGCTGTTATATCTATCACCCGCAAGACGTAGAAGAGGCTTGAATTGGTATACATATTTTCGTTAAGCTGGCAACCAAAGAAGCTATTAAATGGTCTGACTGTTTAAAAGACAAATTTGCTCGAGTTATTGGTCAGTGGTTATTGGTCAGTGGT
>JANNFJ010000303.1:0-3668 GCA_031379725.1 Calothrix sp. OTE_75_metabat_31 | reverse complement strand
GTTTCTTCCGAAGCACTTGAAGTGACAGTTACAGTTTTTTCTTTGACATCAACATCAACTTGGGCATCTGGTTCCATAACGTGGATTGATTCGGATATAGTTTGAGCGCAGTCATTGCAAGAGATGTCGGGGACGTTTAATTTAAGTGCCATGATATACCTCAGTACAGATTTGATTGTGAATTAGTTGGTACAAATCAACAAAAAAATAACCGCTTGCAGAAACGCTATAAAATATTTATCGATGCGCGTATTTGTGCAAACGGCAATTATCAATTTATAGTAATCAAGTTAAATTAGCTTGTTCATCATGCTATGGACATATGGTTGTGCCATCAAAGCGAGTAATTCTTGCCCAACTACTGCGTTAATAGACATCTCCAAAAATGATGTGAGGGTGCACCTTTGGAGCGCTCCTACAAAGGCTTTCGGACAACGCATAATTAATTTATGGAGATGTCTAATGGTTACAACCAATTACAAAATGTCAAAATATAAGAAAATATCTCTGTAATTAAACTCAATTACTGTATCGCCAATCAATAATTTGACGTTTTTGTGGCACAAATGCCCCGACAAAAGGCATACTTTGTCAACTCCCTAATCCCTACTCCCCTAATTACCCATGTCTTTAAATCCCTCAAAAATCAGCGGTAGCGATATTCGCAATCAATTTCTCAACTTCTTTGCCCAAAGAGGACACCAAATCCTGCCTAGTGCTTCCCTAGTGCCCGAAGACCCCACGGTGCTGCTGACTATCGCAGGGATGCTGCCATTTAAACCGATATTCTTAGGACAGCGTACTAGCGAATTCCAACGCGCTACGACTTCGCAAAAATGTATCCGCACCAACGATATTGAAAACGTTGGAGTTACCAAGCGTCACCATACCTTCTTTGAAATGCTGGGTAATTTCAGCTTTGGTGATTATTTCAAAGAACAAGCTATATCTTGGGGTTGGGAAATATCAACTATTGTATTTAATTTACCCAAAGAGAAACTTGTTGTTAGTGTATTTGAGGACGACGACGAAGCCTTTGCAATCTGGCGCGATAAAATCGGTGTGTCCGAAAAACGCATTAAACGCATGGGCGCAGACGACAACTTTTGGGCATCGGGTGCGACGGGGCCATGCGGACCCTGTTCGGAGATATATTATGATTTTCATCCCGAACTTGGCGACGATAATATCGATTTAGAAGATGATACGCGGTTTATCGAGTTTTATAACTTGGTATTCATGCAATACAACCGCGATGCTGATGGTAATTTAACGCCGCTTGCTAATAAAAATATAGATACGGGGTTGGGTTTGGAACGAATGGCACAAATCCTCCAACAAGTCCCTAATAACTATGAAACCGATTTAATCTTTCCGATTATTAAAACTGCGGCAGATATTGCGGGTATTGATTACGCAACCAGCGATGAGAAAACCAAAATATCATTAAAGGTGATTGGCGACCACATTCGTGCTGTTGTCCATATGATAGCTGATGAAATTCGCGCATCCAACACCGGACGCGGGTATATTTTGCGCCGTTTGATTCGTCGGGTAGTGCGTCACGGTCGGTTAATTGGCATATCTGGGGAATTTACAACTACTGTTGCCCAAAGTGCGATCGCGCTTTCCGAATCAGCTTATCCTAATGTCCGCAACCGCGAAGATGCGATTAAAGCCGAATTGCAACGGGAGGAAGTCAACTTCCTCAAAACTCTTGGTAATGGTGAAAAATTACTCGATAAAATCATTGCCGAACTCACCGAAGAAGGCAAAACAGTTATTAGCGGTAAAAATGCCTTTGACCTTTATGATACTCACGGTTTTCCATTTGAACTTACTCAAGAAATTGCTGCGGAAAATAACCTCACAGTTGATGAGTCAGGTTTTCAAGCCGAAATGGAGTCACAAAAGCAACGCGGACGCGATGCCCATGAAACCATCGATTTAACGGTACAAGGAACCCTCGATAAGTTAGCCGAGTCAGTTAATGTTACCGATTTTGTTGGTTATAACGAAAGAGTCAGCACTTCCATTGTCGAAGCTATCCTTATTGATGGGGTGGCACAAGAAGAAGCCGATGCTGGATGCGAAGTGCAAATTGTCCTTAATCAAACCCCATTTTATGCCGAGTCAGGGGGACAAATTGGCGATAGGGGTTATATATCCGGTGACGGTATAGTTATCCGTGTCGAAGATGTGAAAAAAGAGTCGGATTTCTTCGTGCATTTTGGACGCATCGAGCGCGGTACAATTCGTGTTGGGGATAGTGTCACAGCCCAAATCGATACAGCATGTCGCCGTCGTTCCCAAGCTAACCATACCGCAACGCACTTATTGCAAGCTGCTTTAAAGAAAATTGTCGATGAAGGTATTTCCCAAGCAGGTTCGTTGGTAAATTTCGACCGATTGCGCTTTGACTTCAACTGTAAGCGTGCGGTAACTCCCGAAGAAGTTCAACAAGTCGAAGACCAAATCAATACATGGATAGCTGAGGCACATGCCGCCAAAGTCGAAGTTTTACCGCTGGCTGAGGCGAAAGCAAAAGGTGCTACCGCGATGTTTGGTGAAAAATATGGCGAATCAGTCCGCGTTGTTGACTTTCCCGGTGTTTCGATGGAATTGTGCGGCGGTACGCATGTCAGCAATACTGCGGAGATAGGTGTATTTAAAATTGTCTCGGAAGCGGGGATATCGTCGGGAGTGCGGCGGATTGAGGCTGTTTCAGGTAGTGCTATTTTAGACTATTTAAATGTCAGGGATAAGGTTGTTAAGGATTTAAGCGATCGCTTTAAGGTCAAACCCGAAGAAATCCCCGATCGTATTACCAGCTTGCAAAATGAAATTAAAAATGCACAGAAGGAGTTAGGGAATTTGAAGGGGCAGGTTGCGATCGCAAAATCCGACAGCTTGCTAGCGAATGTCGAAACCATCGGCGAATTTCAGCTACTTGTGGCAAAAATTGACGACGTTGATGCAGCTTCGTTGCAAACTGCCGGGGAGAGATTGCAAAGTAAATTGGGTGCCAATGCTGCCGTTGTTCTCGGTTCGGTTGTGGAAGAAGGTAAAGTTAGTTTAGTTGCAGCTTTTGGCGCAAATGTCAATAAAAAAAGCTTGCAAGCTGGGAAATTTATTGGAGGTATTGCCAAAATTTGCGGTGGTGGTGGAGGTGGTAAACCGAATCTAGCACAGGCAGGGGGACGCGATGCCAGTAAGTTACCAGAGGCTTTGGAACAAGCAACAAGCGAGTTAAAGGCTGGTTTAGGTTAATTATGTAGGGCAGGCATCTTGCCTGCCTTGGAAATTTCATACGGGAGCATGTACTATTGAAATTAATTTAGAGCAAATTCGGCAAATTGAAGTAATCGCCAGTGAATACAAAAACTTAGAATGTGTTGAATGTGCTTATGCTATTAAAAACTATCTTATCTCGCAGGAAATCAGAGGTAAGCTAATTCAACTTTAGTATTTGTAACGCGCTTAGAGGTGAACGTTGGCTAAACTGCGTTTTCTTTCTGCTACAGAATTAAATCATATTAATCAACTTATACCAATTTAATATGAAGTTGCATAATATAGAACCCCACCCTAACCCTCCCCGCTTGCGGGGAGGGAACCGGATTTTCCCCTCCTCGCAAGCGGGGAGGGGATTAAGGGGTGGGGTAAAT
>JANNFJ010000292.1:0-3563 GCA_031379725.1 Calothrix sp. OTE_75_metabat_31 | reverse complement strand
TCTACGCCTCGAAAAATTACAACATGCAAAACTATGCCAACGATATCGTGGCAGAGTTAAAAGATACCTGCACCGAGCGCGGTATCTCCGTACCTACATTAGTCAGCGAAAGCGGACGGGCGATCGCATCGCATCAATCGGTGTTGATTTTCGATGTTCTTAGTACCTGTGAAGCACCTTCGGAAAACGCCGAACCCCCTAAAGAAGGCGAATCTCAGGTAATTAATTACCTCTGGGAAACTTACCAATCGATTAATAACGACAATTACCAAGAACTTTACCACGACGCAACCCAATTTAAAGAAGAAGCCATTAGCCGCTTCAAATTGGGAATTTTTAGCTTAACTGAACGTGCCAAAGCCGAACGCCTTTACTGGGCTTGCTGTCATAAAATATTGGATATAACTCGCCAGTATGACTACGTACCCGATGAGATGGAAGATATTGAGCAAATCATGGCTTCTATCTACTACATCAATTTGTCAGTTTTCCAATCAGCACCCGACTGCTGGGCAATCGACCAATTGTTTCCCATCATGCCCATCCATCGATTAGGTGAAGAACCAACTCAACGGGGAATATTAGCAGATTTGACCTGCGATAGCGATGGTAAAATCGACCGATTTATCGACCTGCGCGATGTCAAATCAGTGCTAGAACTGCACAAATTTAAATCAGGTGAGCCATACTACCTGGGAATGTTCCTCAACGGAGCATATCAGGAAATCATGGGCAACTTACACAACCTTTTCGGCGACACCAATACCGTCCACATTCAACTCACGCCTAAAGGTTACCAAATCGAACACGTAGTTAAAGGCGATACGATGAGCGAAGTCGTAAGTTACGTGCAGTATGACTCCGAGGATATGGTTGAATGCATTCGCCAACGGTGCGAACTGGCACTCGAAGAGAAGCGTATCACGTTAGCAGAATCGCAACGGTTGCTGCAAACCTACGAAAACAGCCTTAGAAGATACACGTATTTGAGTAGTACGTAGGCATTACGTAGGTTAGGCGTCTTGCCTGACCTACATATTAAATGGCATCACAGACAGCCTAGCGATTAATTAGATTACTCAAGGGACTTGTAGAAAATAAAATATCCCAACCATAGACCTGTCAATCGTATCATTTGTAAATAAGGGCGGGGAAAGAGCGCCCCTACAATTTGGGATAATTTCTTTTATGAAATTGTATAATCGCAATTTCGTTTAATTTTTTAGTCCCCATAAAAATTAAATTTTTATAAAGATTTTCACGAAATGCTTCACCTGGCAGATGTTTGCGATAAGCTAAATAACAATTAACTGCAAACCCAAAACTACAACTCACAGTTTACAGTTATTGTCAAACACCTAAATCAACCCCCTTGACTATGGGTTTGTCTAGAATCTACACATCCACCCAAAAAATGCAAGTCAGCATTTATCTATCGTTTTAAATAATGCAATATCTGCAAATTATCAGATGACTATTTACTGTCCCCCTTCATCTCAATGATTACTTTAACAACATTTGTAACTTTAGTGGTGATTACCGTACACAACCGAATTGAAATGCTCACCGCCTTAAGTTACATGTGATATAGTTAAAAAGATAAAGCTTGCTTTGCCAAAGGTAAAATACTCTACGTATAGGCAACATTCCAGCAACGGAAAGCAGTTTTGACCAAGTATTTACATAAACCAAATCGAAATTAAATTGAGCATATGACCAAGCAAGTACTTCACCCAATGGTGAAATTGCAACGCAATGTGCAATCACTTGTTGACTCAGAGATTATGAAGCCAACTGAGAGCATTTGGAAAATCGCCTTGCTTTTTGGCAACGACTGGCAGCACTGGAAACAGGAACTGCTCGACTTCGGATTCACCATGCAAGACCCCATAGGCGATTTGCTGTCTGTTGAAACCTGGGACGAGGAATAAAGAGTTAGGAGTTAGGAGTGATGAGTTAGGGATAGGAGAATATTGGTAATGCGAGCATCTTGCTCGCTTTGTATAATACGCCAGCAAGATGCTCGCATTACTCCTAACTTCCAACTTTTAACTCCTTCAACGCGGCTATTACTTCCTTGGCTGTTTGAAAGCGATCGCGTGGCAAAGGTTCCGTCAAGCAATCGATAATTTCGCGCAGTTGGGGGGTAATTGTGGGGATATTGGCAATTTCAAAGCGGAAACTGCGTCCCCTCGCACGGTAATATTTGAATGGGCTTTCACCCGTAAGTAAGAAAATTATCGTCGGTCCGATTGCGTATAAGTCTGACTGTGTAAGGGGTTGACCGCGTTCCTGTTCAGGAGCGCAGTAACCCTCTGCACCAATTCTCGTACCTGGAGTGGTCGAACTTTCTTTGACCGCACCAAAATCGAGTACGACAATTCGATTATTCGAGCTTCGCGCCATTAAATTTGCTGGTTTGATATCCCGGTGAATTAGTGGTATTTCTTGATTGTGCAGATAATCGAGTACCTCACAAGTTTGAATTGCCCAGGTAATCGCTTGAGGGGGGGTCGTTGGCCCCTTGAAATAAACAAATTTTTCTAAATCCTCCCCGTGGACTAATTCCATTGCCAGATACTTCTTTTCATCTTCAACGAAAAAGTCGTAATATTTGGGAATTCCCGGATGGGAAAGCGACTTGAGAGTATTTGCTTCACGTTCAAATAATTCCTGTGCTTTGGCAATTCGCGCCATATCGGCATTCATCTGCTTTAATACTAAAAGCTGTGCATGTCCAGATATCTTACCGATGGCATCCCAAGCTAGATATGTTGTCCCCATTCCTCCCTGTCCGAGAATCCGCAACACTTGATAGTCACGAATTGTCCGCTGTACGGTGATAGGTTGACCGCAATTGATACAAAATAAATTATTCGGGTTATTGCCTTCGTGAGTGCAGGTAGAAATCTGAATAACAGGATTTATCGGCGATTTTATCTGCTCGACTTGAAATTTAAATAAAGGGCCACCCTGTGCCAATTGCAACAGGCAACTATCAGGCAGTTGAGTTTGAGTAATTAGCACTCCATTCAAAAAAGTACCATTAATACCCTTACTAACAGCTTGCCAAGTCATATTTTTACCACCATTATCAAGCTGTCGAAGTTCGAGATGATAACGGGAAACTAGGTCATCAGCGATCGCAATATCATTATCGGCAGATCGACCAATCCTAATTAGGGATTCATCTTCAAAGTTCCACTGCTGGAGCGGTTTTTTTTGTTGCGGTTCTAGTAAGGTCAGGATAACCACAAGGAATTAGGGGGAGAGGGGGAAGGGGAAGGGGGAAGTAGGGGACTTGTGCCCGTACAGGAGTAGGAAAGAGGGGGAAGAGGGGGAAGTTATTTGTATAGTTGTTCTAAGTTAAACACTTAAATTATTACTGCTATTTCTAATTTCTATTCCCTACTCCTGTAGGATACTGCTGGCGAATAGGGGGGACAGACCCCACGAAAAGCCAGACCGCCCCAGGGTGTAACCCTGGGGCTAATCGAAACCAAGCCTGCTCAAAGCAGGCTACCCGGCAAGAAGCCGCTACCGCGTCTATGTTCCGATTAGCC
>JANNFJ010000881.1:0-1693 GCA_031379725.1 Calothrix sp. OTE_75_metabat_31 | reverse complement strand
AACTGTTCCTGGATAGCAACAGCATCTTCTATAGACAGCGACCACTGATGACGTTGAGAAATCTTCATATTAAAATACGTTAGGATGTTTGGAAACTCAGTGTATTTATTGCTGAGATGATATGATTGCAAGAACTATTCGCTCAAGCATAACATCTGAAATAAATGAAAATTTAGCTTGGATATTTGGTGCTGTATGGATAATAAATGCAGCTTTACTATAGGAATCCGGCTTGATTTTTGAAAATATCTAAGTATGTGTAGGGTGCGTTAGACGCAAGTCGTAACGCACCAAGGCCTCGAAACGGTGCGTTACGCTACCGCTAACGCACCCTACGTATCTGTAAGCGCAAAGCGCAGGCTACGCCAACAAAAATCAAATAGGACGACTATATATCAATTTGAATATTTATTTAAACGTCATTTAGTCGCAGCTTATTATCACGATAGTAAAAGTCAATAAGATTCAATATTATAGATATAGCGTTTCCATAGAATGAGGTACAGTCATTTTGCACCAAGATCAGGGCGCAATGCCTTGCGCCCCTACAGATATACCTCATCTGGTTAATAACTGCTATAGTACCAAGAACTTACTTTTCAAAACTATTAGATTAACCCCAGTAATTCTTAGCTTCAAACGGTGTAAACCGCAATAAATTCGTATCCCCTAGCGAGATAATTGTCTGCGGTACTGTCGGTACAATCCCTAATGCTGTAATAATTTTTTCACCAATCGCTCGCGCTAGAAGTGGCGGTACGGCGTTTCCAACCTGACGAAAACCGTGCCATTTAGTTTGATGAAAGCGAAACCAATCGGGAAATGAATGTAATCTCGCGGCTTCACGGACGGTAATAACTCGCGCTAGTTCTGGATGAATCGGACGCGGTGATGTATGTCTACCGCGAGTTTTGTCAGTACCAGCGCGTAAAGTATGCGACAAGCCATTATAATCTAAGCGGCGAAAACGGCTTGTTGGTTCCAATTGTCCAGGAACTGTGGCAGCAAAGCGAATTTTTGAAGTTTCTTGGTGTTGTGTCTGCATGGAACTTGTTAATAATTGCGGGTCCCACCACCGAGAATAGGAAAAATTTGAGAAAGTTGCAGTAGTGGAAGTGGAACGTAAAAACTCAATGTATGGGGTGGATTTTTTATTGAGAGTTTTTAATTGTTTGCGAGTTAGTAATACTTCATCATTGATAGCAAGTTTAGCAAAAGTATCAGCATCGGGTAAATCACCAATTGCGTCTTTAACAGTGGTAGGAAATTGAATATTAGGAATTGGAAACAGAAAATTTATAATATTTTCTTCTTCTTTCTCTATAACGGGCGGGGTGACCCCGCCCCTACGGAATCCCTCATTATGCATACCGATTACAAACAATCGCCGTCGTTTTTGCGGGACGCTAAAATCTGCCGCATTGAGAATACGCGATCGCACCGAATATCCGTCATCTTTAAATTGATGCTCAAGTTGCTCTAAAAGCTGTTTGTGTTCTCCCGCAATCATTCCCGGTACATTTTCCATCACAAAGTACCGAGGACGCAATTCTACTACCAAGCGGTAAAAGTGAAATATCAAGCTATTACGTTCGTCCTCAAGGTTCCGCTTCCCCATCAATGAAAACCCCTGACAAGGAGAACCACCAAAAACCAAATCAATTTCTCCATCCCAAGGATTGCGTAGGGGCGG
>JANNFJ010000217.1:0-2847 GCA_031379725.1 Calothrix sp. OTE_75_metabat_31 | reverse complement strand
AAGCGAGCAAGATGCTCGCACTACAAAATATTTTTTTAACCTCTCAGAACTTATGACACAGACCACTAGATAGAATCTTAAACTCTTTGTAGTACTAATATACTATAAATCTTGAGCAAGGATTGTGCTTGTGCATAGTGGTAATTGATGGAATATGGCAATTGTAGTAATTGCAATAATCGTAGGTTGGGTAGTCACAGAGGAAGCGGAGGTTTCCCCCGTTGTAGCAGGTGACGTTGTAGCGATAGCGAAACCCAACTATTTGACTATGCTTTGTTAAACTTGATATTTACTCAAAACATCGTAGACATTATTTTAAAAAACCAGACAATGGAAATACCTGCTTCAATTCATGCGATTATTTCACAACAGCCATACCCGCTATTATTTGCAACTTTAAGCGGTTCGCATTTATATGGTTTTCCTTCACCTGATTCGGATTTTGATTTGCGTGGAGTTCACATTTTACCACTTGAAGAAATAGTAGGATTAGAGACAGGAAGCGAAACTATTGAATTAATGAAAATCGATAATTCTTTAGAAATAGATTTGGTAACTTATGACGTGAAAACTTTCTTGTTAATGTTGCTCAAGAAAAATGGTAATGTTCTCGAGCAAATATATTCACCGCTCATTTTAAAAGCAACACCAGAATTTGAAGAACTGAAAAATATTGCCAAAAAATGTATTACACGCCACCACAGCCATCATTATTTTGGGTTTTCGACAACGCAATGGAAACTATTTGAAAAAGAAGATAAGCATAGCGTCAAATCTTTACTTTATGTTTACCGCGTCTTGTTAACAGGAATTTACTTGATGCAAACAGGTATTGTCGAAGCTAATTTAGTCAATTTAAATCAAGTTTTTAATTTACCTTATATACCAGATTTAATTACAGCTAAATTATTAGGTGCTGAAAAATCAATACTTCCAAATGAAGATATTAGCTTTTATCAAAACGAATATAGCCGATTGCGTTTTCAATTAGAAGAAGCACATCAAAGTAGTTCATTACCAAAAGTACCTACTGCAAAAGCAGAATTACACGACTTCTTGCTCAGGTTAAGATTGACAGATAAAAGTTAACAATAATGCTTCTAAACATACTGTTCGCGCAGCATTCCCGCAGCAATACTGCTTTTGTTAACGTATGTAGAGACGTTACATATAACGTCTCTACAGGGGTTTCACGTTTAGCAATTGTCAAAACCTACGCAGTATTGATTCCCGCAGGCTACGGAATGAAATGAAGTGTTCGCGTAGCGTGCCCGTTCCCCGAAGGGGTTGCCGAAGGCTAGGGCTTAGAATCTAGATGTTTCGTTGGGGTCAAGATGCTACCCTGCGCGGAGCGCTTACATTGCGCTTTGCTCCATCCAGCATGAGACAAAAACGATACTTTTAAAACATCCTCTGAGATTAGTAAATACGTAATATAAGCATCTTAATACCAATTCTACGTGAAACTGCATAGACCGACCCAGGCTATAAGCCTGGGTCTAATTGGAACGTTTGCCGTAAGCGGAGCGCTGCCGTAGGCTAGGCATTCTTGAAGGGTAGCCTGCTTTTAGCAGGCTAATAATATGTATCTTCATTTAAAAATGGTATTACCTGTTCTACTTTTCCGGGATGGTGCTTAAAATAACTGAAGTAACTTTACATTCTTTGGTAAGTAAGATTATGGAACCTGTAACACTGACTGCTGTTGCGACGGCAATCGCAACCGTACTTTTAACAAAATCACTGGAGAAAGTAGGCGAAAATATTGGTGGTGTTGCATGGGAGCAAAGTGGTAAGTTAGTAGAACAACTCCGTAATAAAAATAAGTTGCCATTGCTAACAACTGATATAAAGGAACAAGCGCAGCCTTTAGATTATGGTCAAGCAGTACTAGAATTGAAAGCAGTAGCAGACAAGGATTCTGAAATTGCTCAAGCCGTTGTTGACGTGGAAGCAGCAGCTAAAGCAGATCCAAAAGTTGCTCCTAAAGTTGAAGAAATAGAAGATACCCTCAAGTCTCAACAGCCAACCATTCAAAATTTGACGAAGCTAGCAGAAAAAATTGGGGTTGTAAATCAAGGCACAATCAATAATCAGACTATTAACCAGACGATAATTTGACTACAGTCGTCCGATGGGGAGAATCGGACAAAGTTAACTCCCATCGATTGGGGTAAACTTTGCGGCGCTACACTCAAACGTCAGCAACAATCTCAGGGATTGAGACAGAAAGCCACTGAGAAGGGATTTGAGATAAATGTTCATGTACCACTGGGGTTAGTGGAACGCAAAGAACAGCCTCGTCGAAATATGGTTGAGAATGCTCAAATAGGGGAGGTTTATCAGTTAGAGAAAGAGGTAATTTCTCAAATTTACGAACATGACCAGTTCCTGCAACAGGTAATCGGGCAAACTCCTACGGCTAGAAACAACCATGTTGCGATTATTGGGGAACCAGGTGCGGGGAAAACTACTTTGTTGGGTGCGATCGCATCTTTTATATTAAATCGCAATCCTAGCTCCTTCCCGCAATTGGTAAGGGGAGAAAATTTGGCTATTTTTATCTCTCTGGCTAGTTTGCAAGGAAGAACGTTAGAGGATTATATTCTCAAGACGTGGCTTTTTGAGGCAATGGGATTAGTTCATCCTGAAGTTGCGATCGCAAAAGAAATTGAGAATCAGCTAGAACATCAGCTAAAACAACGATTTCAACAGGGTGGGGTGTGGTTGCTGTTGGATGGGGTGGATGAAATGACGGCTCGGATCGAGAAGGGTCATGTTTCTCAGCTTCTGGATGATTGGACAGAGGAGGTGCGGGTGGTTGTGACTTGTCGGCTGAATGTGTGG
>JANNFJ010000184.1:0-6382 GCA_031379725.1 Calothrix sp. OTE_75_metabat_31 | reverse complement strand
GCGCATGGCATTTTTTGCCCAAATATTGAATGTGAGGAAAGGGGAATTCAACCCAACACAGTTCTGGTTGCTTCCACAGTGGGTTACAGTCGTCCAGCCGTCAGCACATTAACGCAATATTTAATTGCATCCGACTCTCCCGAATCGGCACTTATTACCAAAACATTTGAAGAACACAAAGATTTTGGTAAAGAACAAGTTCGGGCTGAAAGTAACAATAATAATTACAACAATAAAAATGGTAATCATCAAAAAATGGCAATGGCTGGAGTGCCAAGTTCATCTTACGTTTATGCAGACGAAGACGAATTTGCATATCCACCTTATTAGGGAGTCGTAGCAATACTGCTCGGTGCGCGAAAATCACAAACTGAAACCCTTGTAGAGAACGCCACATTGCACCCCTGCGTGGAAGCAAGCTACAACGGGGGGAACCCCCGCACGCAAGTGGCTCCGTTACATGTAACGTCTCTACAAGGGTTAACAAAAGCAGTATTGGGAGTCGTAGGATAGGCGGGACGCCTGTCTTACAGATTTATAAACACCTTTTAAGAAAGTAATCTTGGATTTGCAGTTAATATAGTTAGGTTTGTGCCGCTGAAATCTGCATCGTGCGTTACTAACTTCAAATTATTTGCTCGACACAATTCTGCCAAGATTTGGTCATTAAAATCGGCTTCTCCACCAGCGTATTCAATTAATATTGAACCAATTTCTGCTGACTCAAAGCGAATTTTTGCAGGTTCCGACTTTTCTAAAATTTTTCTAGCACGTCGGGCAATTTGTTCGGCAACGGGCTTAAAGTTGGAACTATTACGAAAAAGTTTAAAGTCACCCGGTTTTAATTCAGATGGCAATTTATTATAGAAAAATCTAGCATAGGCATTAATAAACTCGGATAACACCAGTGCATCCAATACTATCCGACATCCGGCACCGCGAATTCGTCGCAATGCCGAAGTATACGCATATCTATATTGCGAAGATATGTGGCTGGGTGGGCCATATATATACATCCAAATATTCGCATCGAATAGTACCCCATCATGTGAGTGAAAATGATAGTTTTCGATGGAATAGACTTGTTTATTCATAAGAAGTCTTTGCCCATAACTTCGATAATTGCATCCTTAAATCGCTGCGGATGATTTAAGTAGTCTTTCACATCTTGGATGATACATTCAATATCGGCTATATCATCAGGGTCGAGGTCGGTAAGACTCAAGCAATTTTCGATTTGTGCTTCTGGAAAATTTGCGTATAACCGACAAAAAGCCTCTGCAAGAAATGCCGAAGTCATATCTTTGCCATCTTTGAATGAGAGACGGACTTTTTTGCCTGCAAGCAAAGCTGTGGCGACATGTTCGTAAACACGCTTTCCCTCTTCGCATACTACACAAAAATTGTCGCCAAGAACGTCTGTGACGCAAATCGTAACAGTATTGTCGGGATAGGGATGCGAAGAAATCGGATGCGAAGAAATGGAGCGATTCATGTTGAAAAGGTAATGCCATTTTCAATTTCTGATTGTACCCGGATATGTCGCCTACTTTCGGCGCGTAGAATACTAAAGGGAGGGGGAAGGGGTAAAGGGGGGAAGGGTGAAGGGGGAAAAAGTTCTTTCTTCCCTAGTCAAAAACGGGCGGGGAGAACGCCCCTACGCCCTCTTCAACAATCTTCGCCGCAATAGGTCTAATGCGGTACAAGCGCTAAAATGACGAATGAGATTGCGATCGCGTGTAGCACCAAACATATTTTCAAAGCTTTCAACTTCGCCGTTGGGGCCTGCTAAACCGATGTAAACTAAACCAACTGGTTTTATTTCGCTTCCTCCAGTGGGCCCCGCAACACCAGTAATACTCAATGCCCAAGTTGTGCCTAAACTGTTCTTTATACCTAATGCCATTTGTTCGGCTACAGTTGCGCTAACTGCACCGTGTTTTTCTAAATCTTCGGGCTTGACTCCCAACAATTTTACTTTTGCCAAATTATCGTAAGAAATTACACCGCCCCAAAAGTAATCGGAACTGCCGGAAATTTCTGTAATCATTTGCCCAAGTCCGCCACCCGTGCAAGATTCAGCGACAGAAATAGTGGCGTTGGCAGCACGCAATAGCTCGCCGACTACGGAAGCGAGCGTGTCAGTATCAGCACCGTAATAATCTAAACCGGCTATTTCTTTGAGTTGCTTCTCTACAGGTACAATTAATTTTTCTGCGGCAACTTCTGAAGGTGCTTTTGCGGAAACTCGCAATTTAACTTCGCCTTTACTAGCGTAGGGTGCTACTGTTGGATTTGGTAAGTCGAGGAAAGAAGCAACTTTTTCGGCTAAAGCTGATTCGGCAACACCCCAAAACTTTAGCATTCGGCTATAAATAATTTCTTTGCCCCAGCCTTGACTTTGTAGATAAGGGACAGCAGTTTCTCGCCACATTCGGTGCATTTCATAGGGAACACCGGGGAAAGTCAAAATAATTAATCCTGGTTTGGGTTGCCAAACTATACCGGGTGCTGTACCCGTAAAATTGGGCAAAATATCTGCACCTTGAGGAATTAAGGCTTGTTTGCGGTTGCTAGGAGTCATGACCCGACTGCGAACAGCATACTTTTTAGTGATATCCTCGATGATATCGGCGCGTTCGATTAGTGGAGAGCCAAAAAAATTAGCGATCGCTTCACATGTTAAATCGTCAGGCGTGGGGCCTAAACCCCCTGTGAATATGATAATTTTTGCCCTCGAACAAGCAATTTCGATGGCTTGGTGCAATCGCTCAATATTGTCACCAACTACAGTCTGATAATAATGAGGTATACCCAATAGAGCCAACTCTTTGGCGATAAATTGAGCATTGCCATTAAGAATATCACCTAGCAGCAATTCAGTTCCGACACAAATAATTTCAGCACTCATTGAATTAGGGAGTAGGGAGTAGGGAGTAGGGAAGGAGAAAAATTAATTTATAACTTAATTCTAAGGTGTCTACACATAACTCCCATCCCAACCCCATCCCACAATCCCACCAACCCACCAAGCGTAAGGGCGGGTTAACCAACAATCTATCAGGGTAAACGAAAAATCTCATCGAACCCGGCCCACCCCGCCCCACCAACCCAGACCCTGCTTCGCTATACCAAAGCTGGTACAGGAATCATCAAGTGCGGATATAAAGGAAAGCTCAAGCACAACGCAGCGACTCTTTTTTTACAGTCTTGGGTAACTGCGTCAGAGTCAGGACTTAACAAGCGGTCGGCAATAATATTACCAATCTCGGTAAATTCTGTACCTCCCATACCGCGTGTGGTCATAGCTGGCGACCCTAACCGCAAACCACTAGTAACAAAAGGTGACTCTGGGTCAAATGGGACTGTATTTTTATTGGCAGTAATATTCACAGTGCTAACAAGCTGGTCGGCTTGCTTCCCGGTCATACCTATACACCGTAAATCTACAAGTATTAAATGGTTATCAGTACCATTGGATACAATTTTAAAATCCCGTTGCTGTAACTGACTTGCCAATGCACGGGCATTTTCGATAACTTGGGCGCAATAAACCTTAAATTCAGGTTTGAGTGCTTCACCAAACGCTACAGCTTTTCCAGCAATAACATGTTCTAACGGCCCGCCTTGGCTGCCGGGAAACACTGATTTATCGAGTTTTTTACCAAGTTCGGCATCACGGGTCATAATTAAACCACCACGAGGACCGCGTAAGGTTTTGTGGGTCGTAGTTGTCACAACGTCACAGTGAGGAATCGGGCTGGGATGGAGTCCGGTGGCAACTAACCCAGCTATGTGGGCAATATCTGCTAGTAAATAAGCGCCCACTTCATCTGCAATACTACGGAATTTTTCAAAGTCAATAATGCGAGGATACGCCGAATAACCACAAATAATGAGCTTAGGACGCTCCCTAAGCGCCTGCTCTCGGATTTCGTCATAATTAAGTTGCTCGGTATCGGGGTTAACTCCGTACTGGCAAACCTCGAACCATTTACCTGATACATTGACAGGCGAACCGTGGGTTAAATGTCCACCGTGGGACAAATCCATACCCATGATTTTGTCGCCAGGATTGAGCAACGTTAGAAAGACGGCAAAGTTAGCTTGGGCACCAGAGTGCGGTTGCACGTTAGCATGTGCTGCGCCAAAAAGCTCTTTTACGCGGTCGATGGCGATTTGTTCGATTTTATCGACATACTCACAACCACCGTAATAACGCTTACCGGGCAAGCCTTCAGCATATTTATTCGTGAGAACCGAACCTTGTGCAGCAATAACTGCTGCGGAGGTAAAGTTTTCGCTAGCAATCAGTTCTAAATGGTCGCGCTGACGTTGGAGTTCGTCGTTGATTAACGATGCCACAGCAGGGTCGGAAGCAGCAAGAAAATCTGAGTTTGTTCTAATCACTCTTTTGATTCCTTATGGAAATTTACGTTTATTTTGAGTTTGGATGTATCTAACACTCAAGTAACACCCTAGAATTAAAAATCGATAGTCAAAGCATTTCTACTATTAACTACCGACTGTTGATATTAATTCCTTTTAGCGCATTCGATCCATTTTGTTCCTTTCAAGAAGGCTAGAATCCGGGTTTCTCGCAGAAACCCGGATTTTTTAAACCCCTTAAAACTTATGACACAAACTTTCATCGTGGGCTTACTCAATCAAATGTGAATCTATCCAATGGGTATATAATAACTTCTTTGTTATCGACTGTACTAACCATTGCTGCAAGCTATTTGAACTATTGATAAATTTATGTATTAGTTTTGACTCTTAGCTTAAATCCCAACATAGAATTATTTTACACTCCCCTTACATAGTGCTTATTTGACAAAGCACTCTTTTATCGGCAGCAGAGACTTGACCCAATACTGCTCGGTTAAGAAATTAATCCCCCCAACCCCCCTTAAGAAGGGGGGCTAAAAGCCTTATAAAGTCCCCCAATTTAGCGGGGGATTTAGGGGGATCGATTCTACTAAAAAACCAAAACCTACGCAGTATTGAGACTCGACCGACAGTTAGTCTCATACTAGGCCTCTGTTGCATTCGCATCATCAATCTGTAAAATCTACCAACCTCAAACCACAACTTCACACGATTAGGAGATGTAGGTAAAAATGAGGATTACAGGAGGGATGGGATGTTAATAATTTTATTGGAAAATCAAGTCCTTGCATCCGAGCAAGTGTGTCAATCGTGCCTACTAGCCAATGCCAGTGGTGAACCGCGTTTGCGTGAAGGTAAACTTGGTTGCGGTCGGGTAATTAGTCAGCTTAATGACCAACTACCCGAACAGTATCAATGCATCATGGGGTTTCGCATCGTCAAAATTGAATAATTGGCTTGCTCGTCCAGATGAACTAACTGCGTTATTCTAGAAAAATATGACATTATAATTTTAAGTAATGGGAGAACGCAGATGAGTTGGCGCGGCTCGACAACTGTACCAGACAGAATTTTTGCTAGTTTGCCATATTTGCTTCCCCTGGTAGAGGCTTTAATGTTTGGCGCAAACTTATTTTCTCAATTTCCCGCCTTGATAATCCTGATTAGACCGCTTTTAGTAGTTAAAGCGATTTATGATGCCATTCCGTTTGGAGGACTTATTGTCTTTTTTGCGTTGTTTTTATTAGTAGTACGAAACGAACGTATTGCTCATTTTATTCGCTTCAATACAATGCAGGCAATTCTGTTAGATATTGCGATTGTTTTATTTACCTACTTGCTGAGAATAATTGGTATAGTGCCAGGTGCTGATTTTGCAATTCAAACTTTATCGACTACTATTTTTCTTGGCGTAGTCGCAGCATCTGTATATTCAGTTGCCCAGTCGTTATTTGGACGCTATGCTGAAATTCCAGCAATTTCGGATGCTGTTTATATGCAGGTGAGATAGGGACTAGGGAGTAGGGTAGAGAGAAAAAAGGATTAACTCCTAACTCCTAACTGCCAACTCCCTACTCCCTTCCCATAACGGTATTTTCTAAACGACCAATACCTTCGATTTCAATGCGAACGCGATCGCCTAATCGCATAGCACCGATTCCTTGGGGTGTTCCTGTCAATATCACATCCCCAGGTAATAAGGTCATCACCTGGCTAATATAAGATACTAAGTAATCTGGTGAAAATACCATTTGGTCAATACAAGCCGATTGTACTGGTTTGGTATCGTCATTTAAAAAAGTTTGCAAACGCGCACCTGGATTAACCTCGCGGACAATCCAGGGACCAAGGGGACAAAATGTGTCAAATCCTTTGGCTCGCGTCCACTGTTTATCTTTCGATTGTAAATCCCGTGCTGTTACATCATTGGCAATTGTGTAACCCCAAATTTTGGTTTGGGCTTCTTGGAGAGTGCAATTTGTAGCATTTG
>JANNFJ010000149.1:0-17510 GCA_031379725.1 Calothrix sp. OTE_75_metabat_31 | reverse complement strand
GGGAAAATTCCTTAAAGATGCTCAAGGAAGCCCAACAAGTGGTAAAAATTGGGATGTCGCTATTCGCTTCGACCAACAAGGTGGTAATTTATTCGCTCAAATAACTAAGGAACTTGCGGGTACTGGACGTGCTATCGGCATATTTCTCGACAATGCTGTAATTAGCTATCCTAGTGTTGGACCCGAACATGCCGCAACTGGCATTACCGGTGGTGCGGCAGTAATTACAGGTAACTTTACTGCCCAAGAAGCTCAAGATTTAGGCGTGCAATTACGCGGTGGTGCTTTACCAGTACCCGTGGCTATTGTGGAAAACCGCACTATTGGCGCTAGCTTGGGTAAAGACAGTATTCAAAGCAGTATTTATGCTGGTATTGGCGGTCTAACTTTCGTCCTTATTTTTATGGTGGCGTATTACAGATTACCTGGTGCTGTAGCAGATATTGCTTTGATAATTTATGCATTACTCTCCTGGGCTGCCTTTGGGTTATTGCAGGTGACGATAACGTTACCAGGTATTGCTGGATTTGTTCTTAGTATCGGCATGGCAGTGGATGCCAATGTTTTAATCTTTGAACGTACCAAAGAGGAATTACTAGCTGGTAAAACGTTATATCGCTCGGTTGAGTCTGGTTTTTACCGAGCTTTTTCCAGCATTTTAGATGGCAATGTCACAACCTGGATTGCTTGCTTCTTTTTGTTTATTTTTGGTTCTGGTTTGATTAAAGGTTTTGCTGTGACATTGAGTATCGGGGTACTAATTAGTATGTTTACGGCTGTTACCTGTACCCGCACCTTCATGTTTTTGGCGATCGCAGTCCCATCACTTAAAAAGAGCGAATATTATTGTCCGGAATTGAAAGCAACCAATAAAGTGGGGTTAGCCAAATGAAACTAGCTGTAAACAAAACGCGATCGCTTTGGTGGAGTATTTCTTCTGCCCTCATTCTTGCTGGCATCATTTCGATGGCGATTTCCTGGGCAAACCCACAAATCAAAGCCCCCCTCCGCCCCGGTTTAGATTTTATTGGGGGTACGCGGTTACAGTTGGAAAGAGACTGTACCAAAGCCGGAAACTGCGACCAATCGCTTGATATTAACGTTGTCCGCGACATTGCCAGAGAACAGGGGCTTGGTGACAGCAGCATTCAACTCGTTACCGATAAGGAAACTAAGAAGGAAAACGGTATCTCAATTCGTTCTAAAGACCTTAGCGTTGACCAACGAACTAAATTTATTAATGCGCTATCTGATAAAGTTGGTGCTTTTGACCCCCAAAAAAGCCAAATTGATACCGTTGGCCCAACTTTAGGAAAAGAACTATTTCAATCGGGGATGCTAGCCTTGTTCCTTTCTTTAGCTGGTATTCTTGTTTATTTAAGATTCCGCTTTAAGTTGGACTATGCCGTATTTGCTATTGTTGCCCTATTTCACGATGTCATCATCACAGTCGGTATTTTCTCGATATTGGGTTTAGTTCTCGGTACCGAAGTCGATAGTTTATTTGTTGTAGCGTTATTGACAATTGTCGGTTTTTCTGTTAACGATACCGTCGTCATTTACGACCGCATCCGCGAAACAGTCCAAATCAACCCCGACCGTCCAATTGCCGATATCGTTGATGATGCAGTTGACCAAACTTTGGCACGCTCAATCAATACGAGTCTAACAACTTTGTTAACATTGTTTGCCATCTTCTTTTTTGGTGGCGAAACCTTGAAAAACTTTTCGCTAGCTTTGATTGTTGGCTTTACAATGGGCGCGTATTCGAGTATTTTCATCGCCAGCACTTTGTTGACATGGTGGCGACAACGCGACGAACAACGCAATCCGAACAACACAAAGTCTGTTCTTAGTCAATAGTTATTTGTCAATAGTCAGTGGTCATTGGTCATTGGTTAATACTTAATGGTCAGTGGTCATTGGTCAATAGTTATTAGTCAATGGTCAGTGGTCATTAGTTAATACTTAATCTTCCCTATCTCCCCACCTCCCTATCTCCCCACCTCCCCACCTCCCTATCTCCCTATTCCCCCTCTATGGAAGACCCATCTTTCACCGAACAAGTCCAAAGGTTACACCGCTTGACTGTTTACGGTCGGTGGTTTGTAGTTGGTTTGTTGTGGCTGACCATTGTACCAATCGCATTATGGGATTTGAGTTCAGAAATTAAACTGTGGCAACAATATTTTACTTGGGCAGCAGTGCGGTATGCGCTTTTCTTTCATCCTTGGGCAACTTTAGGTTTGTCGTTTTGTTGGGGAATGACTACTGCAGTTTTAGTCTGGCAAAGTCGCAATATTTTATTTGGCCTGCCAAACAGCGATCGCACGCGCCTGGAAAAACAGGTTTACCAAATTCGGCAGCAGGGACAAACTCACCCACTTTGGAAATGGATTTGCTATTAGCTGTAATGTGATGATTTGTTAACAAAATCAGCCGAAAATGGTTATGTTTATTTATCTATTTTAAATATTTGTGATTAAAATCATGTCTATAGGTGTAGATGTACTTTAAAAAGCATCTTGCACAATATTGAGTGATGGCAATGGTATGGTGTGATAGGTCAATAACTCAGGGCTAAAGCCACTGAGCTTGTAAGAAACAAGTCTTACGTGTTTGACTAGCTCATCGAGACGCAGTTTGGTACGAACTTCCGAATGTTTCCCTAGTTCGGATTATCTTCAAACTATCTTGTTAATAGTGTTGCTTTGGGCAAGACATCTTAACTGCGTTGAGCGAGGGGACTTAAACTTTTAGCAATCAGGATTATCTCCATGCAAAGAGTACCAGTCATTTCTTCATACAATTCACCTTTGATGCCAACAAAAGCAAGTCGTGCTAGACGATGGATAAAAGAAGGTAAAGCAATTGGTAAATTCAATAAATTAGGAATGTTTTATGTTCAATTAATAATTGAACCTACCGACACAAAAACACAAGATGTTGTAATTGGACTAGACCCGGGTAAAATGTTTTCCGGAGTAGCGGTTCAATCTCGAAAATACACATTACAAATGTTGCATCTAGTTTTACCATTTAAAACAGTCAAAAAAAGAATGGAACAACGCTCCATGATGCGGCGTGGTAGACGCGGAAGACGAATTAAACGTAATTTATCTTTTACAAAACGTAATCATCGTCAAGCTAGATTTGATAACCGTCGTGGTTCTAAACTACCTCCAAGTATTCGGGCAAACAAAGATTTAGAATATCGGACAATTGCGTTATTGTGTGAAATCTACCCAGTAAAAACAATTGTTATTGAAGAGGTAGAAGCGCGTGGTAATAAGAGTTTTAGTCCCGTAATGGTAGGTCAAAGATATCAAATAGATCGTTTATCTAAAATTGGAAAATTAACGCTCAGAAAAGGATGGGAAACATCTAATCTTCGTAAATATTTGGGACTACATAAAGAGTTGGCAGATAAGTCTTTGCAAATACCAGAAACTCACGCGGTTGATGCAGTCACTTTAGCTTGTTCCGAATTTGTTGAATACAAAATGTGCGTTGGATTAAAAACTCATGGTGCTGACTGGGTAGGTAAAGTCAATATAACTGAGTCTCAATTTACTATTTTACGTCGTCCTCCAATTAGCCGTAGACAACTACATTTAATGGTTCCATCCAAAGGAGGGGTTAGACGTAAATATGGAGGAACAGTTACAAAACACGGATTGAGAAAAGGAGATTACGTGAAAGCGATACAAGGAAATAAAACGTATTTTGGATGGGTTAGTGGTGATACAGAAAAACAAGTATCTGTATCCGATCAAGACTGGAAGAGATTAGGTCAATTTAGTAAAAACAAAGTATCACTAATTAAACGTTCAACTGGTTTAATTACCACGGTGGTTCAAACCACCCGTGTCGCTTCCCTCTCAGGTTTAAAAACCTGAGTTTCCCGCATACCGAGTATTTTTATGAAATATAGTCAGATTCAATTTAGCGACAGGAAGTCGGATATTGACCTTAATCAACTACGCGAATTATTTAACATTACTGCGTTTTGGGCACAGGAACGCAGTATATCCGACTTAAGTATTGCCATAGAAAACAGCGAACCTGTGATGACAATTTGGGACGACCAACAACTAATCGGTTTCGCAAGGGCAACTTCAGACGGTATTTATCGTGCCACAATTTGGGATGTAGTCATTCACCCCGACTATCGTGGTACTGGACTCGGTAGTAAGTTAGTGGAAAGCCTGATTACTCATCCTCGCATGAGTCGAGTCGAACGTATCTACCTGATGACAACCCACCAACAAGGATTTTACGAGAAAATTGGCTTTCAAACAAATTCCACTACAACAATGGTGCTGTGCAACCAACCTAACCTGGAAACACTGGTTCCCGAACAAGTTCAGCTTCCTGTTTGACTTGGGGGATAAGAATTTGATACCTTGTTAATTCATCATTAGGGTGAGGTAAAATTCCGAGTTTTCCTCCTAAAACATCGATGACAGTCTGATTAAATAGCAATTTCATCCCCGCTTCCATTGCATCTTGTTCAGATGCGGTAAAATTTGCTTTAGTTTTGATTGTCATCAAATCAACGGCTTCGCTTTTGGGAAATGCAAAACTTGGTATGTCAACCCAAATACAAGCGTAATTACCTGTAGCTTCAGGCTGAACCGAGATACAAATCTGTCCTTCTTCCATTTGAATTTCCATCTGGGTAATTGCAGTTTCAACCAAGTTAATCAAAACTTGTCGCAACCAACGGGGGTCTGCCAACACATAAATTTCTGTTGAAGGTGCTACCACCTCAAAAGGGTAATTCCGATTTTCTGCCAGCATATATGTGAGGTCGTAAACATCCTTCAGCAGTTGACCTAGCAATAGCGGTTGAATATTTAAACGGTTGGTCACAGATTGAGTCCTAGCAATATTGAGAATTTCATCAATCAGCTTTAGTAACTTCATTGCTCTATCATGTGCTTGAGCAATAAATTCCCGTTCTTCTTCGGGACTTTCGCACAAATCAGACAAAATTAACTGGTGTAAACCAATTAAACCATTTAAAGGCGATCGCAATACATGAGTGGTTCGTGCTAAAAAACCAGCTTTGAACTGGCTCATTTCTTCCACCAATTGATATGCTAGCTCCATTTGCTCGATTTGTTGCAAATATTTTGATGCTTCGTTGTTCGGAACTTGCGACATAGATAAATCAGAGGTAGGTTTTGAACGTGCAAATAATCCACGCAAACCCACACCCATCAAAAGTCCGATTGTTAAATATATCCAGTTATTCCAATTCATGTTTTATCGGCTGCTAATACTAGTTAATTAACCAAGAATTTCTCAAAAAAGTTCCGCAATTGTCATATTTGAGTCCAAATATTTACCAATTACCACCGAATAGACTAATACGCAAATAAGAACTTTATATCATTTGCGATATGTATTTATATCAAACGAGAATCATGACAATCTGAGCGTACCCAAAAATGTCTTATTTATTACATTAAATCGAAAATATTAGCACACCTGCAAATTATCAAATCCACAAACAACTAGTACAACTAACCAATAAGTAGAAGCTTCGATCTGATTATTTGCGGAAATTACCAGGATATATAAAAATAATTATAACTAAGTAGTGGAGAGAACCCAATCAAAATTCTAACTTCACTCCACCCTGTCGTAAAATTTCCCATTGCCCACCAGTCCATTTTGCAACTGTGGAAGGTATCCCCATCAAAGTCACATCTTCGCATTCTGTCGTAGCCAAAGCCAAAACATCAGGAAACTGTGCTTCAATTTCAGCCATCGTTAATAATGCTGGTTGTCTTGAAAGATTCGCGCTTGTAGTTGCCATCGGTCCGGTTCTAGACAAAATCGATTGTGCGATCGCACTCGCTGGTACACGCATTCCAATCGTCGTCGGGTCAGTTGGATTCATCGATGAAGGCACCTTTGGGGAAGCAGGTAACACCATCGTTAATGCACCTGGTAAATATTTTGCCGCAACTTGCTGCCAAATCTCTAATTCCCTCTGGCTACCCACAACAAAATCCCAAAATTCATCGGCACTCGCTGCCATTAGTATCAAAGGTTTATCGTGACTGCGCTGTTTGGCAGCAAAAATCAATCCCGCATATTCTGGAAGCGTCGCTAATGCGGGAACTGTATCGGTGGGAAAGCTAACTAATTGACCTGCACGGGCAGCAATAACAAGATTGTCGATTGAGACTTGAGGCATTTTGAAAAAGTTAAGACACGCAAACAACTAATCGCTTAACATCAGAAGTAGCGATTGACTAGTAATTTTATGATATTAGCACCCACCACCACTAAGCAATATATCGAGCAACGCGATGAAGGATACTGGATTGAAGGAACTCGTATTTCCCTCGATTCAATTGTTTATTCCTTCTTGAATGGAGAATCACCAGAAAGCATTGCCCAGAATTTTCCGCTACTTTCGCTAGAACAGGTTTATGGAGCAGTCACTTTTTATCTTGCCAACCGGGAAATGGTTGATACGTACTTACAAGAAGGTGAAGCCGAATTTCAACAGCTACAGCAGTCCTTGAGAGAAAAAAATCCGCTTCTGTATCAAAAATTACTCCTTCAAAGTCGCTGTGTGATATTGCCTACGACACGGTGACATACCTACACCTCCTTTCAGGCAGGTGTAGGCTTCTCAGCGACTCCCTAGTCGGACATTGACTGAGCTTTCAGATCGTGTGCCCCACGATTCTTTATATTTATTGAGGCATTCAAGTCTCTACACAAACTTACTTTGCACTCTGGACAGTCGTGCGTTCTTTGAGATAGTGCCTTTTTTACTTTGTGCCCACAATTTGAACATTCTTGAGATGTACCGTTTGGATTCACAGCAATAACTTTCAAACCAGCATTTTCGGCTTTGTTAGTCAGTATTGAAATAAATTGTCCCCATCCAGCATCACTAATGCTTTTGCCAAGATGTAATGACCTAACCATCCCTTTTATATTCAATTTTTCAACAGCTACAACATCGTAAGTCCTAAGCAAATTGTTGGCTGTTTTGAAGTGAAAATCTTTCCGGGTATCAGCTACTTTTTTATGCTGCTTACCTAGTTTGGTAATAGCTTTTTTTCGTCTGTTACTTCCTTGTTTTCTTCTAGAAACCTTGCGTTGTGCTGATTCCAATCGACGTTCTGCTTTCCTTAGAAATTTAGGAGCGACAATCTTTGTATTATCAGAAGCAACATAAAAATCAATTAATCCTACATCAATCCCAACTATATTTTCAGGATTGAAATCAGGTTTAATTGTTGGAACTGTCTTGTCGTCAAGACTCAATGTCACATAGTAGCCGTCAGATTTCTTGGTAACAGAAGCAGTTTTAATCTCAAATCCATCTGGTATTTGACGATGAACAATTACTTTCACATCACCAATTTTAGACAACATAATTTTACCATCAGCAAAATGATGTTGTTTGAACTGAGGGTAGGTAAAAGTCTTGTATTGACCCCTGGCTTTAAATCTAGGTCTACCAGATTTTTTCCCATTTGAGTCTCCAGCCAACCACTTATCAAAAGCAACCTCTACTCGTTTTGGGACTTCTGCTGTACTAGTTAAAAGCGATCGCAAATCTCTCAATCCCCGCTAAATCTTTATGAATTTCAATATTGCGGTAATGACCATTTTGTGATAAAAGTTCGCGCACTATATGAGCTTGTCCATCCATCATTTCAATTAGCCACACACCACCAGGTTGTAGATACTGGGGAGAAATATCAATTAAATGGCGAATACAATCCAAACCATCGTTACCTCCATCCAATGCTAAATGCGGTTCGTGGTCAACGACTTCGGGCTGTAAAGTAGCCACTGTAGTGGTGGGAATATAAGGTGGATTCGATATCATGCCGCTAAATTGACCTTTGAGATGTGACAGGGGTTGCCACCACGAACCTTGAGCAAAATTGATGCGATCGCTCAATCCTAAATTTTTGGCATTTCGTTGCGCTATAGCTAACGCTTGGAGACTAAAATCGACTGCGTGTATAGTACTTTGGGGGAAAACGTCAGCAATCCCCAATGCGAGAACACCACTACCCGTCCCCAAATCAGCCCAATTTCCGCAACGTAAATTAATATTACAATTTGTAGCAGCAACAGCCAAATCAATTAATAACTCAGTTTCTGGTCGAGGAATTAAGACGGCAGGGGAAACTTCGATTTGAAATTGCCGCCATGCGGTGATTCCTGTAATATATTGCACTGGCAAACGGTCGTAAAGTCGTCTTTGCCATAGCACCTCTAAATCTTTTAAAGGTAGCTTTAATTCAATTTGGGCTTGCTGCTTAAATGACTCCAAACGTAATGACAAGCGACTCAAACCAGCAATTTCTTGCAGCAACCAATCGACCTCATACACATCGATATCGTTTGCTCTAGCACTCTCCATTGCTGCATTTCGCCATTGCCAAAGCTGTAAACCAGATACCATTTTGAAGATAGGGAGTAGGGGAGTAGAAGAATAGGAGAAGAAGGTAAAAACAGGAAGGGAAGAGAAAAGAAAAAAAGGGAAAAGCCTGTAAGGGCGGGTGCCCTGCGGGAACGCCTGCGGCGAATACGACTAGACTCATATGATAACGAGAAATCTTCATAAACCCGCCCCACCCCACCCCACACTCCCCAGCGTCCTCTCTTCTCCCTTACTCCCTACTTCTTCTTAGGTGTTTGAGAAGCTGCAGGTTTTGCTGCACCACCAGGCTGCTTGGTCGTTATAGTGCGGATGGACTCTCGCGCTTCCGGAGAGGGGAAGAATACTACCTGTTCGAGCCACTTATCGTTCTTATCTTGGAGGGTTTTGATAATACCGTCGATATCGACAACCTGAATATCAGCGGTAGCAAACTTAGGTTTGACTTGATTTAACAATGCAGTTGCGTCCTGCTTGCTGGTAAACATGGGGATATACTCTTTTTTCTCTGCCCCTAGCTGGATGGGTACATATCCCTTATCTGGTGCAAATCGAACCATGAATACGGGTACGCTCTTGAACTGGTCAACCTTTTGACCGGTCGAACGTAATAGGTCAACAGCCCCTTTCGTCTCACTATCGCTAGGTTTGAAAGCAAATTGCAAGCGTTCGGCTTGGTTTTTGGTTTGCTGCAATTGCTGATAAATGCTGCCGAGAGGTACTGCTGTGGGTTGCAAGCTTTTGAGCATGTCAAGCATTTTCGGGTCAGGATTTTTGACAGCTTGGAGTTCCTTGATAAAAGCTTGCGCTTCTTGACGACTCATATAAACTCCGGTTACCGTACCGACTTTTTTACCTTGAGCTTCGGGCAATTGACGGCTAAGTGGTAGACCTTGGGGATTTGTAATCAACCAAACAGGAACAGAATCCAATTTCTCTTTAATTTGTTGTTCTGATAAAGCCAGTGCTGGGATGCTTCCACTCAAAACTGTTGCCAGTAGAGTACTCCCCACTAAACCTAATGTTGTACCCCAGCGAACCAATGATTTCATGACTTCTCCTAGCATTAAAATTTCAATTCAATCTTTGCGAGCATAATTGTTGGAATCGCGCAGAACGAACTAGTTGTAGCTATAGTACTGCTTTCACTCCGATGTTGACGGTGGTTAGAGCCGATACTTGATATGGCTGACTAATTCCTCCACTGTTGTCAATGAGAGCCGGTAAAATATCGCTTGTTTTTCAAAATGTAGATGCTTACCATATGTAGCACTCAAACGGCTCCTCAGTCTTTTTTAACTTGAATGCAACTAAGTTCATTTTATTTTATTGCCTTTACTTGCGATATTCGACGGCAGTAAATGTTCAATCGTTCCACCTTTATTTACTAAGAGTGTGTCCAAACCTACCTTTATTTACGATTCGGTCTTCACCGTAACCACAAAGCCATGATAGGCTTGCTATCAATGGTAAAAGTCGCATTAGCCACAGGATATAAAACACTTTTGGCGCAATATACTTAAATTAAGTACACATGATATGACCGGGAAAACTCGGAGTCAACCCGCGTCGATAACTAAAATAAATTTTGTTTTTTTAATAATTAATGCAGAAAGACCTCAGATTTTCTAATCTAAGGTCTTTAAGGTTTTACTGTTCTAAATATATCGGGATGACAGGATTCGAACCTGCGGCATCCTGCTCCCAAAGCAGGCGCGCTACCAAGCTGCGCTACATCCCGTCGTGCCATTTAAGTTAGTAGTTCAGCTTTCTCGTATATGATATCAAATACATTAAAGTTTTTTGGTCTAACTTTTAATCTCAGATAAATTTAATTTATTCCGAGAAGGCTTCAATATATTATCAGGTTAGGCTGCAATTAGTCAATAGTCAAATTGTCATTTATAAAAATATCATCGATTTTGACATCCTACTAGAAGCAAGGGCTACGTATCGAACAAATATAGCGAGGGCGCGATATACCTACGGTACGCTAAGAGCGATACGCCCTTGGCGTTAAGCTTTGCTTATCGCATCAAATCAAAGTGCCTATGCGATAAAGCGTATTGCACCATATACTACGGCGTTCTTATTGGCTCATTGCTTTTGAAGCATTACTGTGGATACCAAAACATACCTTTGATACCTTCGGGGTCAGACATAAAGCCTAAACCACGGTAGAAATCAACTACATGAGGGTCGGCAAAAAGCGTAACATTGCTAATCTCTTCGCTTCTAAGTTTTTTAAGTACGTATTTCATCAACGCCTTGCCCAAACCTTTACCTTGGAAATCTGGATGGACAACTACATCCCAAATCGTAGCGTTAAACGCATGGTCAGAAGTAGCACGGGCAAAGCCAATGAGCCGCCGTTGAGTCCCCCGTACTTGCCACATAGAAGCGACAAGAAAACTATGTTCGATTGCTTTCTTTACTTTTCGTAAAGGGCGGCGCGACCACCCCACAGCATCGCACAATTCTTCAAGTTCATACAAATCGATATCTCGCTCAGTACTAAAAACTATGCGAGTCGATGCAGAATTTGCCCCATCACCATTGAGGCTGGAGTTGCTACCTACTACTGTATGCTCCTCAAAGGGGGTTGAGCGAGCCGTTGTAGTTGTGTCGGATGTACTAAACCAAGTTTTCCAAAAACCCATGCCAGACGGTTCGGCTAGTATAACTTATAACTAAATTGGCTTCTATTCAAAGAATGTTAATATCACTTGCTTATAGACACATGTTTGACATCTCGCACTTACACTTAAGAATAAGCATTCACCGAAATTATCAATGACCGTTGCCACTAAAGCGCATGTTTTACACCAATTATTTTCAACTTTAGCACTTTGTTGCGAAGCTTCGGGAAAATTACTAATTTGTCCTTTGTCAGTTGTTCTTTGTTAGTTGTCAATAGTCAGTTGTCTTTTGTAATAACCACTGACCACTGACCACTAACCCCTAACCCCCAACCACTGACCCCTAACCACTGACCACTGACCACTGACCACTGACCACTGACCACTGACCACTGACCACTGACCACTGACCAATTATCAACCGCCAAGCACCAATAATGGCAACTGGTTTAAAAACTTCTACGCTTGAACTTCTCAAACGCTTTAATCGAGCGTTTCCCCAGTTTTACGAGCAATTTGTTAGCAGTGAAATCCAACTGCAAAATTTGCGTCTCGCCTACCGCTTATATAAAACCAGACGTGCGGTAATCGAACTTAAACCCGAAGGTACTAAAAGTGCCTTGCATTTTGCCTACCGGAATCAGTCCTTCCTCCTAAGCGACATCTTTGGCGTTCTAGCGGCATATGGACTGACAATCCACTCTTTGAGCCTGTACGGTCAAATCAAACCACCAATGCTAGTTTTTATCAAACTGCTAGTATCGCGTGGCAGCAAATCATTAACCGATAAAACCGCCGAAAATGTCTGTCGTGCTATCCGTGAAGCACTGGGTGGACGGTTTGAGGTGGAGGAAATGCTTGCAGTTGAATTCAATTTGGATGCAGGCTTAGAGCAAGTACAAACCGAATTTTATGTCGATCCAGTTTTTCACTTACCAGCTTTGGTCATAGAAGCTGACAACCAACCTGGGTTATTTTACAAAGTGATGTACGCTATTTGGCAGGAAGACCTTTTAGTCGTCAATGCCAATTTATTGGTCTGGCGCGGACGTACCCGCTTAATTCTTTATTTGTTAGGTCCCAATGAAAGTCTCATACCCGAATATCTCGGTCATAAAATTGCTGAAGGGGTACGACAAAGGTTGCTGGGTCGTTAAAGAGAAAAATCACATCGGTCGCAAAGCCGTTTTTAAAGTTTCAGGATTTCTCAATAATTCTTATTAATAATTTTACTTTTCCCCAAGAAAACGCAAAATTAGTTCAGTTTACCGCTGATATGGGCAGCTTTTTTTCAACGGCTATTGGGACGCACCCGCGCTTAAAGGTACGATAGAAATATGGCAACTATCGAAATCTTGGGCGTACCACACGCATACGAGTTAACAACCCCGACTTCATCATCCCTTGATACTTTAGTTTTTATCCACGGTTGGCTAAATAGCCGTGGGTACTGGCAGCCTGTGATTTCTCGCCTCAAAGTCGATTTTCAGTGCTTATCTTATGACCTCAGAGGCTTTGGAGAATCTAAACTCAAGGCACGAAGCGATTTTAGCCGTAAAGCATCGACCTATAGCAGCGATGTTACCGACCGGGAAGATTCGCTTTACGCTCCAACTGCTTATGCTCAAGATTTGGCAATTCTCTTACAGAAACTCAACATTAAAAGTGCTTGGTTGGTCGGTCACTCATTGGGAGGCACAATCGCGCTATGGGCAGCCGAGCAAATGCCCGATACGGTCAAAGGTGTTATTTGTATTAACGCAGGAGGAGGTATTTACTTAAAAGAAGCCTTCGAGCAGTTCCGAACCGCCGGACAGCAATTTTTACAAGTTCGCCCGCGCTGGCTATCCCAGTTACCTTTGATTGACTTACTATTTACACGAGCAAATGTTGCCCGTCCTCTAGAACGATATTGGGCACGACAACGGGTAATTGATTTTGTCACTGCTGATCCGGAAGCAGCACTAGGTAGCCTGCTTGACTCCACGACCGAAGAAGAAATTAATCGTTTACCTCAGTTAGTCGCGCAACTTCTACAGCCTGTATATTTTATAGCAGGTGCAGAGGATAAGGTCATGGAACCAAAATATGTTCGTCACCTAGCTAGTTTCCATTCACTGTTTCAATGTAGCGGTGACAACGCCATCGAAATTCCAGACTGCGGGCATTTAGCAATGTTAGAACAGCCCGATGCCGTAGCGGGTACAATTCGCAGGCTAGTTTCTTGAATTAAGGGAGTAGGGGAGAAGAAAGAGATAAAGCAAGAGGGGACGAGATCCACAAACAGGACAAGGAAAAATTTCCTTGCCTAATCTCCCCACCCTCCTATCTCCCTAGTTCCTACTCCCTCAGTTCCCAATACTGCGTAGGTTTTGAAGTTTTCTTAAAATAGATCCACCATTATCCCCCGATAAGTTGGGGGACTTTGTAAGGCTTTTAGCCCCCCAACTTATCGCTCTTGTTGGGGGATCTAAAGCAAAACCTACGCAGTATTGCCTCAATTCCTATACAATTTCATTACCTGGGTAAGTGCTAATCTTGACTGCACTCCAATGGTGAGGCTAGAAGTGTGACCGAGCGATAAATGTTCGGCAGCAGCACAGCCAATCATGGCAGCGTTGTCGGTGCAAAATTTTAGAGGTGGGAAAAATACTCGCAAGTTATTTTCGGCACAAGCTATTTGCAAACACTCACGCAATTTACTATTAGCTGCTACACCTCCACCAACAGCAATTGTAGTTAAACCATAATCCTTGGCACAGGCTACAGCACGTTTAGTTAAAGCACGGGCTACAGTTAGTTGAAAACTGGCAGCAATATCAGCAACAGGCACTTCACCGGCTTCTTGCTTTTGAAGTTGTTGAACTAGTCGCAGTACTGCTGTTTTCAAACCGCTAAAACTTGAATCGTAACGATGATAACCACCATCGGGAAGTGAAACCCTTCCTTCAGGTAAAGAAAATGCTTGTGGGTTGCCATCTTTGGCAAGCTGGTCAATTATCGGTCCGCCTGGATAACCAAGTTGCAATAATCGCGCGACTTTATCAAATGCTTCCCCAGCAGCATCATCGCGGGTTTGACCTAGAGTTTCATACACCCCGCATTCTTTAACATGAATCAAACTGGTGTGCCCACCCGAAACGAGTAGGCTTAAAAAAGGAGGCTCTAAAGAAGGTTCGCTCAAATAAGTCGCGTAAATATGCCCTTCGAGGTGATGAACTCCCAGGAATGGTTTGTTGTAAAGCATTGCCAGGGTTTTTGCCGCCGTCATCCCCACCAAAATAGCACCAACTAATCCGGGGGCACAGGTTGCGGCAATTCCATCGATTTGTTCCCAATCAAGTTTTGCAATACTAAGTGCTTGTGTGATCGCATGGTTAATCGTTTCTAAATGAGTCCGTGAAGCAACTTCCGGCACAACCCCACCATATTGCTGATGCACGGGAATTTGTGAAGAAATAATACTGCTGTAAACTTGACGATTGTTAACAATTGCAACAGCAGTTTCGTCGCAGCTAGTCTCTATAGCTAAAACAGTTGGCATTTTAAAAAAACTTCACCTTGAGGGGACTGGGCATTGATTGGGTATTATTAAGCGTTCGGGTTATACCAATTTAATATGAAGTTGCATAAATATTTAACCCCATCCTATAGAGCGTAGCGCTTCTTGCAGGGTACTTGAACCGCAAGCGGGGAGGTAACCGGATTTTCCCCATCTTCAGTGAAAGTGGGATTAACGACACTAAACATGGTTGAAAACCCATAAATATAAAAATTGCCACGTGCGTCATTATGTCAATTTTTGTATCGTTTTTTAAAGCTATTAGGGAAAGCTATTGCGAGTGTGAAGCAGCCTGTGAGACGATTACACTTGCGGTTGTTGGACAAAACCCAATCTGTAAATCAATCATTCCTTACCCTAGTTAAAGGTAAGGATATGGTGGCTTGCTATTAATGCAAATCAAAATTGTACAAGCCGCTTCGTTTTGTACAATTTTGATTTGTTTCGTAATAAAAGGAAACAATTCCATGCGACGTTTGTTTGCTCTGATATTAGTTATTGGTCTTTGGATGAACTTTACCCCGCCTTCTTTGGCGGTAGGTGCTGGCTTAGTACCCTGTAAAGACTCCCCAGCGTTTCTAGAACGCGCCCAAACTGCCCGTAATACAACCTATGACCCCAATTCGGGTGCAAAGCGTTTTGAACGTTACTCGCAGGCATTATGCGGTCCGGAAGGTCTACCTCACCTCATTGTTGATGGTGGTCTTGACCATGCTGGAGACTTTTTAATTCCCAGTTTGCTGTTTTTATATATCGCCGGTTGGATTGGTTGGGTTGGTCGTGCTTACCTAAATGCTATCCATAAAGATGGCCCTGCAGAAATGAAGGAAATCATTATTGATGTTCCTCTGGCTTTAAAGCTCATGGTCAGTGGTTTTACTTGGCCTGTTGCTTCGCTCAAAGAATTCGCATCTGGTCAATTAACAGCAAAAGATACAGAAATTCCAATTTCACCGCGTTAATAAGGGTACACCACATTCGATATAGAATCGCAGCTTTAACCCGTAGAGGGCATAGGTTCGATTTTTCGCAAAAAAATAGTTTTTGGGAGTTTAATTTATGCAACAAAACAATTTCCTTCGATATCTATCAATCGCTCCGGTATTACTATTCGCTTTGCTGATTGTTACTGCCGTACTCCTAATTGAAATTAATCTCTTTTTCCCCGACTTACTTTTCCACCCAATGCCATAATGTACGCAGCTAAATCAGCGTAGACGGATCAAAACTTAGAATGATTAAGGGTTAAAATCTAAATTTTAACTCCTAATTAATTGATTTCACTTTCTTCATGAATTTGACAAAGATTCTGACTCGTGATGCAGTAAAAAGCACGCGAGTTTTCTTTTGAAATTTGATTGTAAAAAAAAATGAAGTATCGCTAAATTAAGTTTTCTAAACAAAGCTTCTAAAAGCATACTCATCTACAATTATGATGAAGATAAAATCCTGCCAAAACCTGAATTTATTTAGAGGCAAACATAAAATATGGCGCAAGCAGTTGATGCATCAAAAAATTCTCCTAGCGACCCCAGAAACCGGGAAGTCGTTTTTCCCGCAGGACGCGACCCACAGCAAGGTAATTTCGAGACACCTATTAATGCTTCTGGGTTGAGCAAGTGGTATATAAATAACCTACCTGCTTACCGTCCTGGTCTAACACCTTTCCGTCGCGGGTTGGAAGTTGGTATGGCACATGGTTACTTTCTGTTTGGACCCTTTGCAAAATTGGGCCCGTTACGGAATGCTGCAAATGCAAATTTAGCAGGTTTACTATCAACTATTGGTTTGGTTGTCATTTTGACTGCCTGCCTATCGTTGTACGCTAACAGTAACCCTCTCAAACCAGTTGCAACTGTAACTGTCCCCAATCCACCCGACGCTTTCAACTCTCGTGAGGGCTGGAACAATTTTGGCAGTGCGTTTCTAATTGGTGGTATCGGTGGAGCAATTGTTGCTTACTTCCTAACTAGCAATTTGGGAGTACTTCAAGGTATTACTGGGTAGTTTGTACTAATTTACATTCGGGACTTTCAATTTAATAAACGTATAGCAGGAAAGGCTTTACAGCCCATTCTACGAGACAATTATTTTTTTAGTTCCAAATCATCATGAAATAAGGGATTAAGGTTTTATTTTAGCCTTAGTCCCTTGTTTATTACGGTAAATTGTTTGGGTCGATACCTTGAGATTGCAAATAGGCAATTAACTTTTCTTTTTGCTGTCGTTCCTGTTCGGCACGTTGTCGTTCCTGTTCGATCTGTTCAACTGCCCAAGGCAAAATATTACCTGCCTCATCCCACCACCGCAGCCAGTGACCTGGTCGGGTTTCTTTTGTTCCTTGCCAAGTTCCCAAAAACAAGTTCATTGAACCAATCCAGTGACGGCCATCAGGGTCGGGTAGTTGGAGTTCGTATCGTCCGTTTTCGAGTTGATAAAATTCTAACAAACCACCATCAGGGTCGAAAATAACATAAACGGGAACTTGCAAAATTTGCTCGTAGAACAGCCATTTTCCTGGTGGATAACTTCGCTTGACCGAATATTCTCCCCCATCGGTGTCGGATAGAAATTCCATAACCACCGCCGGAATATCACCTTCTAAATTAGGTGTATAGCTTTTACGGTTTGCCGAAATCGTATTTACGCGAGGAATATAAAGCCAATCAGGGGCTTTAGCAATAAATTGCCCGTTTATTGTGGCACAAAGCCCAAAGTTCGAGGCAATCAACATTTCGGGCTTGATAAACCCAGTTATTTCTAAGCTTTCGCGCAAAGCCCCAGCTAATAGAGGCTGACAATTATTTTCCACCTGGTCATCCTCTAACTGAAAGTCACCAGGCAAGGCTTCCCAAGAAATTACCAGTTCAGTTGAAGG
>JANNFJ010000125.1:0-2529 GCA_031379725.1 Calothrix sp. OTE_75_metabat_31 | reverse complement strand
ATTGAATACCTAGATTAAGAATATTTTAGAGGTTTATAGCAGTTCCCAACCAGGTGAGGTACATATGTAGGGGCACTCATGCTTGCGCCCTTATCTTGGTGTAAAATGACTGTACCTTACACAGGTTCAGAAACGCTATATATCCCCGATTTCGTAAAAGTTATCAGGGATATGAAGTACGTTATAAAATCCGGAACTTGGTAGAGACGTTACATGTAACGTCTCTACATGTATTATATGAAAACACAATCTTCTACCATTAGACATCTCCAAAAATGATGTAAGGGCGCAAGCATAAGCGCCCTTACCAAGGCTTTCGGACAACGCATAATTAATTTATACAAGATATCTATTGATTCAATCTTAAGATATTACGCAATATGTATATAAAGATTGACCACACAGACACGGAGGACACATTAAGAGGGTTTGAGAGAGATTTTGTGTATTTGGATGATAACCACAAACTACTGAGGTGTATTGCTATTGGTTTTAGATTCCTTATTGGTGGGTTGCAAGAGACTAATTAGGTGTCCATCAGGGGTACGAACTGCTGCAACTTTACCAAAAAACGGTTCCCGGATTCTTCCTTCTAATTTTCCTCCCATTGCTTCTAGTTTTTCGACTGTTACATAAACATCATCTACATGAAAGCTAAGAATAGGGGAGTTTCCAGGCTGTGGATTTTCAGCATGATGTAAAATTATTGCAGTCCCATTAGCATCTAATTCAGCCATCCCATATCTAGCTTCTTTAACTCTAATCCCTAAACCTTCGCTGTAAAACTTTGCAGTTTCTACTACATCTGTAACCATTAGTAATATTTGGGAAAATTTAGTAGCCATTTTTGTTTATCCTTGTGTAACAGTAAACCAAGAAATAAATGATCCGTAGGATAGGCATCTTGCCTGTCTTTCTGTATTTGTATGACAGGCGAGACGCCTATCTTACGGGATTCCAATAAAGGGTATTTTTTAATTGGAATACTCTAATGAACGAAAATAGAAGGCTGTAGAAACACAATTGCGTCTCTATAAGTTTAAAAGCGTACTGTCAATCCGGCTGAGATGCTAATTCCAGGCTGAACAAACAAGTCTAAGTTTCCATTATTTGCACTCAAACCGCGTACATCACCACGTCGCCAATATTTTTCATTCAAAAGATTGAAAATACCGACATTTAACGTTGAGTTTTTACTTAAATTATAGTAACTGATTAAGTCAACTGTAAAATAGCTATCGGGTACAAAAGGATTGGGTAAATCTTGAGTCTTAGGAAGTTTAGGACTAGCTGCATAAGTGCTAATTAAGTCCATTCCCCAACGGTTTTCTGGTGCGCGATATTGCAATCCTGCAACTAGTTTAAATGGGTCTACAGAAGCTAAGGGTTGATTAGTTTCTAAATCGTCACCAATAGCATAACTTGAACTTGCTAGTAAGCTAAAACCAGACCCTAATTGTAATTCTCCTTTTGCTTCTAATCCATAAATTTTGACTTCACCACGATTGACAGTTTGAAATGTACCAACGGCTAACCCAGGGGTAGGAATGACTCTACCAAAGGTGTCAATAAAGTTGTTGTAGGTGTTATAGAAGCCGCTAAAGCTGAATTTACCGGAGGGAAAAGAGCCACGCAATCCTAATTCAAAGTTATTACTATCTTCGGCTTTTAAATCAGGGTTAGGAATGACTGAATATAAACCGGGATTGGTAAATCCTGGGTTAATATCTTCAGCAGTAGGTGCGCGGAAACCACGCGAATATTGAGCAAAGCCAGTAAATTCTGGTGTAAAATTGTAAACTAATCCTAATTTAGGTGATATGGCTTCTTCGGAGAATTTGGTAGTAGGAAAGTTGCGAGAACTATCACGGTAAATTTGGTCGGGATTCGGATTTAAACTGTAGGAATCATAGCGAATACCAGGGATAAGGGTTAGATTTCCCCAGGTAATTTCATTTTGCAAATAAACGCCAAATCTAGTATTATCGGTATCGGCAATATCCTTGACAGGAAATGCATCGGGGCCAACTCGATTAGTTCTTAACCCAATTGTTCCTGGTGCTGCAATATTTTCCTGGAAACCATCACGCAGGCGGGATGTTTGTGTATTTGAAAGTTCAGTGCCATATACCAGTCTATGACTGATATCACCTGTTTGAAAGTTACTTTCTAGCTGAATATCACCACCAAAGGTGTTTTGTTGATAAATGGAACTGCGGAAACGACGACGGTTTACTTCTCCTGTCGCAATCGGTGCGGTTGCACGACGTAATTCGTTGGATTCTTCGATCGATTCGGAGTCTTGATAGTAAATTTGACTGCGTAAAACTTGGAAAAATAAGGAACTATCGGGGTTATTGTGTTCGTAGCTGAGATTATATCGGTTGCGTTTTGTTTCGTCCGTGGCACGTAAACTGTCTGTACGTACACCAAAATTAACTTCCTGTGATGTCAAAACATCCGTATCTGTGGTGCGGTTAATAAATTCACCAGTAAATTTAAGTTTATCAAAATCACCCAAGTTGAAGA
>JANNFJ010000116.1:0-2585 GCA_031379725.1 Calothrix sp. OTE_75_metabat_31 | reverse complement strand
TTGCTGTAATGGTAATAAAACTTCTACTAACATTAATTTATTGGGTGCGACAGTAGAAGCCAGTATAGCCACAGTCGATCCAATTGGAGCTAGAGATCAAGTAAATACCACTTACGGTAATCTTCACAACACAGGGCACATACACTTTGCCTGGTTCGATAACCCATCGATAGATAAACCTTACGGTGTGATGGCTAACACTGCTACTGCTGTGCGCGATCCAATTTTTTTCCGTTGGCATAAAGCTGTAGATCAAATTTTCCACACCTTCCAAGAGTATAATCTAGCGCCTTACGACTTTTCTGATAGTCCGAAAGTTACCATTCGTAAAGACACATCCGAGGCAAAAGCTCATAGCACCGACATCATCCTTTGTTCAAAAGGTGGCATCCCAAAAGGAATGAGTGATGATGAACTAGAAAAAATTGGTAAAGAATTTTTTGGTTATTCATCCGATTCTCAGAAAAATAACTGGGATAAAGATTTTTCATCGGAAGTTATTAAGCTAGATGATGGCAGGCAGATTAAAACTACTTACGAGTTGCTTACCGAAATGTCCAAGCGCAAAATAAAATTGCATGATGATAAAAATCGGGAGGTGTTAGAAGAAATCAACTTCCTTTCCCATGAGGATTTTTACTATTTCATCCGAGTTGAAAATCCAAGCAATGCCGAACAAGTAGTAACAGCACGTATTTACATGGCACCAGAAGTTTCCATTAACAATCGCAGTAGTTGGATTGAGATGGATAAATTCAGTTATAAACTGGAACCATTAGAACATGCTGTGATATTTCGCCCTGCCGATCAATCTTCAGTGATTCGTAAACCAGCATTGCGTGCGTCTGATTTGAAAAGCTGGGATGAACCTTCGCCAATTACCGACCAACAAGAATGGTGTGATTGTGGTTGGCCATATACTTTGCTTTTACCGCGTGGTACGGCTCTTGGAATGCATTTCCGATTATTTGTGATGTTTTCTAATGGTAATGACTTAGTTCAGTACCAAAACAAAAGTAAATGTACATCTGTTAGTTATTGTGGGTTGAAAGACAGAGACTACCCTGACCTACGTGAGATGGGTTATCCTTTTAACCGCCCTTTTGATGAAAATAATGACTTTTCACAAGTGATTCAAAGCCAGAATAATATGGCAGTACGCACAATTACTATTCGTTGCCGCAATATATAAAGTTTAACTGTAAACATTTGATCCATTTTTATTTATGACAAAATTTTATCGATTTTTGCGTTCATTTTTGATAGTTATAAGCTTAATATTTTGTCTGTTTTTTAGTCAAACAAATTTGGCTTTAGCTACTCCTATTAAACTAGCAAACTTGATATATATATCTGGAACGAAAATTTTAGGTTTTAATGCACTGCCATTACAATTTAAAGCAAGTGCTTTTTCTCAATGTCAAGAGATAGAAACACTTATACCTATAAAGAGAATTAGAAATTTAGGTTACTTAAGTTTCCCAGTCTCTACTAGCAATCAAGAAGCTCAGGAGTTTTTTAATCAAGGGATGACTCTTTTCTATAGCTTTAATGACGAAGATGCTATGCGTTCTTTTAAAAGAGCAGCAGAGTTAGATTCAAATTTTGCAATGGCACATTATGGGATGGCATTAGCTGCTGGAAGCAACATCAATATAAATATTGACAAAACATGTTTAGAATTTGCACGTACAAATATCAATAAAGCTTATATGCTGTCACAAAGCAATGTTGATAGCTCAAATCGGCTGGAAGACGAATTAATTAATGCACTAAAAGCTAGATATACAGATGATAGTTTACTAGTCGAGAATGAAGATTATGCAAAATCAATGCTGGAGGTCTATAACAATTATCCCTCACATCCTGATGTTACTAGTTTGTATGCTGATAGTTTAATGAATTTACATCCCTGGCAGCTTTGGGCATCAGATGGAAATCCTGCTCAACAAGAAACTAATACGATTGTTAATATACTAGAAAAAGGTTTAGCACTGAAACAAAATAGCAATCATGTTGGCTTAAATCATTACTACATCCATGCAATGGAGGCATCTGCTAAACCTAAAAATGCTTATCACAGTGCTGAGATTTTAACAAGTCTTGCACCTGCGGCTGGGCATATTAACCATATGCCATCTCATATCTATGCTCGTGTGGGAGATTATGAGAAAGCTGCTGAAGCAAATAAGAATGCCATCCAAGTCGATCGACGTTATGTTGATAATTGTAAAAATATATCCAGTCAAAATTGTGTGCAACTTTATACTGGGCATTATAATAGTCATGACTTGTTATTTCTTACTACTTCATATGCAATGACAGGGCAGTCTAATCAAGCACTTAAGCAAGCTGATGAAATCGAAAAATTTGTTCCTCAGTATCTTGAGAATCAGCCTGGGCTAGTACATTACTTGCCAACTAAAATTTTAATGCTTGAACGCTTTGCAATGTGGGATAAGATTCTTCATCTTAACCCCGAACCTAAGTTTGAAGAACCAGTTAGTAATGCTTTGTGGTATTGGACAAAAGCAATGGCATATTTAGGTAAAAAAGAATTAGAAAAAGGGAAAACTGCAAGAAAC
>JANNFJ010000100.1:0-2889 GCA_031379725.1 Calothrix sp. OTE_75_metabat_31 | reverse complement strand
TTTCATAAGATAGATAGCCCACCAACCCGACTGCTGCGAAGATTTGCGCGACAAAAGGTACAACGAGAATTAGGCGCAGCGGTAATTGTTTATTTGGCTTAACCGTATTTTCACTGTTATTGGGCAGCACGTTCATAGCAGTCAGTCGATAATTTTGTATGCCCCTAGTCTGCCCAAGTATTAAATTAAACTAACTATTTGAAACAAAGCTTATACTAATAAGCTCAGTTTTTCTAAGTTGGGAACTGATAATCGTGGATCGGTTTCCTGCGTTGAGTATGGTGACATAATTTTTAAAGGACAGGCAGGATGCCTATCCTACGGATTCGATGCTTCAAATTCTCATTATTAACTGATATATTTTTGTGATGCTTGAAATTCCTCAAAGAGTAAAATTTAATAGTGCGTTCTTTGATGTATTTTTGTTTTTACAGAATTTAAGCAAGCTTAAACTGGGGTAATAGTTCCTTAAGAACCTGCACGATCGTCGAGAATAAATTGATGGGGATTTTTGAGAATAAATGTACCGTTTTCCTTAATTAAGTCACCCGTACAGCAAACAGGGAGGCGTTCTTGATAAGCTTTGAGCGCAAGGATGTAATCGCGGTCAACCAGTTCAGTGTAGATGGGACGCAACTTGTCAACAATAACGCCCAGGAGTGTTACTTGACCGCTTAAATTATCGGCGTTAGGGGTGGCTATGTGGGTAACGACTCCTTGAATCGTGGCATTGAGTGCGGTGGTAATAAGCGTGCTTAAGATTTCCTGTTGCGATCGCATTTCTGCTAAAGCGAGAGTTTCGACGACTTCGCCCATGCGACGAGAAAAGTCAATAATTTCTGGTTTGAGGGGAAGTAAAATCTCAAAACCGTTAAGAATCCAAATGGAAGCTTTATCGCCCCGAAGTTGCTGTTGCTGCCAGCCATGCGCTATTAAATAGGCTTCTACTTGGTGAGGGTCGATATATTTGAATTTTTCTACATCTTGGAAGATAGCTGTCATAGGGTTGCTCCAACGGCGATGCGTTCCATTATGGTTTTGAGTGCGTCGGGACTAAATATATTTTGACGAGGAATTTCAACGGTAATGGTTGTTTGGTTCTCAACTGCTGGTTGTCCGCGTAACGATACCAAATAACCGCAGCGTTTGAGGCATAAGGATTATTCGGTTTGAGATACCCAGTCATTAACATCGGACGAAAGCAAAACGACTATTAATAGTTGTGTTACAAAAGGGCCGTTTTCACAGAGTTCGTTGTAGTTTTTAGCGCTTAATCTATATTTTATTGATTCTTCTTTGAGAATCGAAAGGGATGTCGATTTAATTTGTATATCAAACCGAGGCAGACGTTTGGAGTTGATTTTACCTGGTACAGTAATTGTGGCATCGATGCGGCTGTCGTCCAAGCCTCGTGTAGCTGCTTGCAGGGAATAACCCACCGTCGCAGTGACGGCATATACATAAGCGTAGCTGAAATCTTCTTTTTGGGTATTGAGGGTCATTGCCTACCTGCATAATTAGTAAAAATTACTTAATGTGGTTATCTGCCGTTGAATTTGACCAACCGCTTGCGTTGATCGTATCCACCTTTGATGCTTCCAAAGTCAAAACTTGCAGCCGCACAATTTCCCCATCAGTTAGGGACAAGGGATTTTGGGGGCGCAGCATCCCGTTAGAGTAGACAGCAGTAATAATTTCTGACATAGTTGGCGCACTGTTAGACAAAGCATTCTGACGAGGCTATATTTAACCTAATGTACCTTGGGAAAAGTTGTTGCCACCTGAAGGGGCAACTTTGGGAGTAGATATTTCTGCCAGGAATGAACGGGTTACTGTCTCCGGTTGCAGATTCTACATCGATCGAACGAAAAGAAAGTAATTTGTCTATTGAGTTTGAATTGTAATGCATACAACGTTAATTTTAGGCAGACAACTGACCAGGCAATCAACCGGACAATATTAATTGTGAACTAGAGAATTGACCGGACAACATCAATCAAAAGTATTTTGTTGTTTATTTATATTAGGACTTACGCAAAAACTCTCCCAAACCCTCTTAACTCTGTGGTCTCTGTGCCTCTGCGGTCAGTCTTTCTGTCGCCGTTGCGTAAGTCCCATATAAGAAAAAATCAAAAAATACTGTAATTTGTCTTTGTCCCAAACTAATTACTGGTTATTTGTCTACCGATAAGACGGCGATTGGCTGCCATACAGTGAGCAATTTTTAATCATTGTCTACCATACAGTTAACCATTTTAAATCAATTGTCTACCATACAGTTAGCAATTTTAATCAATGGGTATCGAGTATACCAGGGTCGGTAAAGCTGCCGTTGAATGCGATCGCTTTTCCTTTATCAATTGTTACATCAGTGCCTACATCGACTATTAATGCTGCGTTGAGTACTGTAACATTGAGGGTTTGGAAGTTGGAGATGCCTTTGCTGTCGCGTACTGTCAGGGTAGCGATATATGTACTGTTATCGGCATAAGTGTGGGTTGTATTTTGACCAATCACAAGAGCGCTACCATCCCCGAAGTTCCAGATGTAGTCGATATTGTCACCTGGATCAGTTGCAGTGGCGGTAAATTTGGCTGCTGTACCCTCGGTTGTGGTGGTGTCGCCTGTAATTACCATGATGACTGGGGCAATATTGTTGACCATGATGTTAACAGTAGCGGTGTTTGATGTAAAGCCGTCTGTGTCCGTTACGGTGTAGGTGAAGGTTGAGTAGGTTTTTATATGTGTTGGTTAATGTGGGAGTTGAGTTATGGATGCTGAAGAGTTGTTGCAGCGTTATGAAGAAGGGGAAAGAAATTTTGTTGGTATCGATTTGCGAAGAATTGACGTTGGAGAGATTGATTTGAGTGGGATTAATTTGGGTAATGC
>JANNFJ010000087.1:0-3949 GCA_031379725.1 Calothrix sp. OTE_75_metabat_31 | reverse complement strand
GTGGAGATACCGCGGAAGTGATGAAGGGAACACCCTTCTCTCAAGATAATCGGCTCAATCCCAAAGGCGATTTACGCGAAATCAAAAGTTACACGCATTTTCATTTTCCCGGACGAGAGAATAAATATTCCCAGTTTGAGTGGCACTGGTGGCACTTTGATGCGGTCGATTATGACGAATTTAATCCAAGCGATCGCAGTACAATTCATTTACTCGAAGGAAAAAAATTCGACGACTATGTTGCCCTAGAAAAAGGTAACTTTGCCTATCTAATGGGATGCGATTTAGACTTCCAAGACGAATGGGTACGTAAAGAAATTACCGATTGGGGTAAATGGTATCTCGATACAACAGGCGTTGATGGATTTCGTCTGGATGCGATTAAGCATATTGCCGCTTGGTTTTTCCCCCAATGGTTGGATGAGTTGGAAAAATACGCTGGCAAAGACTTGTTTGTAGTTGGAGAATATTGGGTTCCCGAAATCAATTCGCTGCACTGGTACATCAATTTAGCTGGCGGTAAAATGTCGGTTTTTGACGTGCCTTTGCATTACAATTTTCATTACGCCAGTAAAGCTGGTGGTAATTACGATATGCGACGCATTTTAGATGGAACTTTAATGCAACAACAACCAACCCATGCAGTTACATTCGTCGAAAATCACGATTCCCAACCCCTACAAGCACTAGAGTCAGTTGTCGAACCTTGGTTCAAACCTTTAGCATATGCGATTATTCTCCTGCGTCGAGAAGGATATCCCTGCGTTTTCTATGCAGACTATTACGGGGCTGAGTACGACGACAAAGGCTATTATATTTATATGCCTGCCCATAGTTGGTTAATCGATAAGTATCTCTACGCTCGCAAACACTATGGGTACGGTTCACAGTACGATTATTTCGACCACTTCAATACTATTGGTTGGACGAGATTAGGTGATGAAAAGCACCCTAAAGCAATGGCTGTAATTATGAGTGATAGTGCGTCCGGTTCCAAATGGATGGAAGTAGGTAAACCGCAGACAAAATTTATCGATATTACTGAGCATATCAAAGAACCAGTTTACACAAATGAATCAGGTTGGGGTGAATTTCGTTGCAATGGTGGTTCTGTTTCTGTTTGGGTTCAAGATTAGCCCATTGTCGGATAGGCATCTTGCCTATCCTACAATTATTCATAATGGGTATTGTCAGCTATTTAATTTTCGCAGAATAATCCCTGATTTGAGCCGAATAAATTTTCTAAATATGCTGGATTTATGGATTGATGCCAATTGTTTAATATAGTCATAACTCTGGCAAATGTAAATACTAATTCAACTGCATGTACTGCACTACTTAATCCTAATACATCAACATGGGTACGTTCATTTTGATGGTGGTTGAATAAGTTGATGAGATTTTCAGTCATTGCTTTTAAACGGGTTAAATAAGAGTCACCAAAAGCCCAAATTCCAAATCCCCAAAATTTAGCTAAATGATTGACTTCATCTTGCAGAGGTTGGGCTATGGCATGTTGTAATTCTCCAGTAGAATGTGCCATCAGCCATAGGTATAATGATGTTGCACCCCATTCTGTAGAGATGCGGCTAAGGGTGTGATTATATATTTCTTGCCGCAAATTACCGCTTTCTTGATAGTCTTGGACGGTGTTTGGTTTTGGTTGTAATTTATTACCTGTTAGTTGTAGATAGATTTTTTGAAAAACAGGTGCGTGTTGACGTTCTTCTTTTTCCCAAATGCCGATTTCTAAGGCTTTTCCATCCTGATTAACTTCACCACCCATAAATCGTGCCATTTGCGGATGTGCTGTTTGTAAATATGCCCAACTTTCTCTCGCATATGCATGAATTGGTGATTCAATTTCGGCTGCATTTGCAAGTAGATTAATAAATAATTCTTTTGATACTCCAATTATTTGGTCGTCGGTAACTGCTTTCCAATCAATAGGCTGCCAAGGACGTTGATGCGGATTTTCAAACTGTGTAGGCAAGTCATGGAGTCCTGAGTATAGTATTCCCAATGAAACATATTTATTGGTTAAATAATTAATTCGTTTCCGAGTCTGCAAGTAATTGGGATTTGCATACACTTTTCCAGCCAAATCCATCGAGTAACGAACTTGATTGCTACCCAGCATGTTTTTATTCTCCTTAATTGGTAATAATAATTTATTTACGAAGGATGCAATTTAATAACATCCTGTAAGTTGAAAATTCAAGATTAGTGAAGATATCTTTACGAAAATCAAATAAAGTTACTTCATCAGCCAGTTCTCTATGTGGTACATAGTGTGATTGTTGAGAGTCCGAAACACAAAGGCTTGAACTGCCAGAACCTCGCTAAAAACTAGTATCAATTGTTTCTGAGAATATATGCAAAAAATTGTGACAGTTTTATTAATGGAATTAGGGTACTTTACGCACTCACCCGTAGGAAGCATGGGCTAGCGAACTTTTGAGACGGATCGCTGAATTTCAAAGATTCTACATTTCGTTACATAGATTTATTTTATTTCGCTTACACCATTTTGATATGAAGATACACATTATTAGCCTGCTAAAAGCAGGCTTGGTTCCGATTAGACCCAGGCTTACAGCCTGGGTCGGTCTATGCAGCCTCACGTAGCATTAGTATTACCTATCTAGATTTTATCCTCTGTTAGTTTTAAGATAAATCTGAAAATCTGCACCTACTTCCTGAATATCAATGTCTGGATGTTGTAATGCTTTTGTCACAAGTTTTTGAGATAGCTGATTATCAAGTTGAATATAAAGCTCTAATAATCGTCTATACTCTTCATCTGTAGCATTGTTTAATACAGACTCTGCCTGAGTTTCGATATTATTTAAAAGCCATAATTTATCAAATGAAAGAATCACATTCCGAACTACTTGAATATCTGAATGACCAACAGCAACTAGCTTGATTAATTCATCAAATAAACTTTGACGCTCTATATTAGTTAGATAACTAATAACTTTCAATGCTGTAGCTCTTTCCGAGGGGTTTTGCAAAGCTCGTTTAATTAACTCTACTTTAGAAGAACTATTTAAGAAGTTTTTTCGAGTTTCTAAATAAGCTTTTTCTTGGTCAATTAATTGATGCCAGAGGACTGTATCTTGAGGATAATATTTTGTTTCGGTCATAACCAGTATTAATTATATTATTTCTTTTTTACCAGTGTAAATCCAGCCACAACTCATGAATTTTTCTACAAATTCTGAAAATGACATTTCTAGGATAGGGTAAATAGTATGATGAGTAGGTGAGTGAGTTCCACCAACATCTTTACCATCTGCTATAACTGCAAGACCTTCTGGTAATAGCGTTCCTTTATCTATTCTATAGTAATGTCCTGTCAGAGCGGCATACCTAATATCCGCAAACGTTGATGCCCCTGTTGGAGGTTGGGTTGGTTGCACTAAATCCCCATCGACGGCAATATCTATACTGGGTCGGGGTAAACGAGGAGATTTTCTATTACCAAAGGCGTAGAGAGTTACTGGTAAAATATAAGTCATGAAAATATTTCTGTTGCCTGTCAACATTAAATACTACTAAACGGACTTCGGGTACTAGTGAATATAGAATCTTTATAGAAAAAGAAAATCAGCAGCTTGCGGGAACTTGATTTTATGCAAACAACCTCAATTAAAAATAATCAAAAATTAAACCTCAAACCTCTCTCCATGCCCGACCGCTTGCTGTTGGGGCCCGGACCTTCAAATGCTCATCCCGTAGTCCTCCAAGCGATGAATACCCCACCTGTCGGACACCTCGACCCTAGTTTCCTCACGTTGATGGATGAGATACAATCGCTACTTCGGTATGTATGGCAAACCGATAATTCTATGACGATTGCTGTCAGCGGTACGGGTACAGCCGCAATGGAAGCAACAATTGCCATTGCGGTTGATCCGGGTGATGTAATTCTTATTGGTGTAAT
>JANNFJ010000067.1:0-6584 GCA_031379725.1 Calothrix sp. OTE_75_metabat_31 | reverse complement strand
GCAAGATGTAAGCCCGAAGGGCACGCTGCGCGTTGCTTGCTTCCCCGCAGGGGTACGCACTACAAAATTATAAATCTGCCAAAACTGGATGCTCCCCATGTAACGTCTCTACATCCCGCAAAATTAATGACACGAACCACTAGATAAATTAAATTTAAGTAGTAGTGCAAAATTAAATATATATTTATCATTGCGAAGGCTACATTTAATTTCGCACCGTGTGAGCAAGCAGCGCAATGATATATTTAAATATTTTTGCATACCCACTTAGTTTAATTAGCAATACAAAATTATTAGGGTTCTAATAATTGCTTACAAAGTTCAGTTAAGAATACAAGTATTTAATTATACGAATGCTTTTGCTACTAAGTTTCAATTTATGGCAGTTATTTAGCATACTAAAACTAAATTATTGAAATTTCAAATCAAGCATTATTTGTATAAAACAGTACTGGCAACTACGTAATTAATGAGATATTTTTGATTCATGATTAGATAATTAACACTAAAAGCATTTTCCGGTTAATAAAATAGTTTCGGTAAAATGCTTAACAAGCAAGAAAAAGTATACAGATATAGCAAGTAAATTAAGTACTATTAGAAGGAAAGAAAAGTTTTATGAATTTACAAAAGCTAGAACAAGAAATATTAGAGTCTTCAGTGGTGGCAGCATCAACCGAGCAAATTTCGTCTGACCTTGGCGGTGAAGCAGTGATATTGAATCTCAAATCAGGAGTTTATCACGGGTTAAATGAAGTAGGCGCTAGAGTTTGGAACTTAATTCAAGAGCCTAAAACAGTCAGCGAGATTAAGCAAACTCTTTTAGAGGAGTATGAAGTTGAAATCGAACAGTGTCAAAATGATTTGATGACACTACTCGCAGAACTTTTGACCGCAGGATTGATTGTAATTAATAATGAAAAAACTGCTTAATTTACTAAAGACAAAAGTAAGTAACCGCATTCTTCTATTGCTCACCTTTATTTTATTAACAGCGATTCGGTTGGGTTTGTGGCTACTACCATTTCGGAACTTACTCAAGTTAGTAACGTCTATTAATGAAAGTATAAATTCCAAAACTGCAAAACTATTTACCCTGAATCAAATTACCTGGGCTGTCAACGTTGCCACACGTTATATGCCAGGTGGTGCTAAATGTCTGGCTCGCGCTTTAACGACCCAAGTATTAATGAATTGGTGCGGTTTAAAACCTGAACTTCGTATCGGTGTTAGCAAAAGCGAAATCGGACTTGAAGCACATGCTTGGATTGAATATCAAGGAAAAATAGCAATTGGTAATTTGCCAGACCTTGAGCGTTATATTAATCTTCCATCTCTCGAAGGAGTCAAATTATGAGCGGCATTATGGGGATTTATCACCTCGATGATAGCCCAGTAGAGCGGGAAAACTTGGTAAAGATGGTCGATATTTTGGCACATCGGGGACCAGATGGTGCTGATATATGGATTGAAGGTGCAGTCGGATTTGGGCATCGGATGCTCTGGACAACTCCTGAATCTTTGATTGAAAAGTTACCTTTGGTTAACCGTACCGGTGATGTAACCATTACTGCTGATTGTCGCATTGATAACAGGGAAGAACTTATTTCTATATTCCAGTTTGATGATTGTCCACCTGAGAAAATTACAGATAGCCAGCTAATATTAGCAGCCTATGAAAAATGGGGTGAACAATGTCCGGAGCATCTTTTAGGGGATTTTGCCTTTGCTATTTGGGATAAGCGCGAGCAAAAGTTATTTTGTGCCCGCGACCATTTTGGAGTCAAGCCGTTTTACTACTATAAGAACGAATTTTTTACTTTTGCAACTGAAATAAAAGCACTATTATGCGTGCCAGGAGTGCCCCGTGTACTCAATCCAGTCAGAATTGGTGACTATCTGGCAGACATCTATGAAGACAATGCCATTACCTTTTACCAAAATATTCTTCGACTTCCCCCTGCTCACAGTATGGTAGTTAACCAATTAGGAGTTCAAATTAAGTCCTATTGGTCTCTAGACCGCGACCGAGAATTGCTCTTGGACTCAGATGAAGAGTATGCAGCAAAATTTCGTGAAATTTTTGCTGAAGCTGTGCATTGTCGTTTACGTAGTGCCTTTCCAGTTGGCTCTATGCTAAGTGGTGGTTTAGATTCATCTTCCATCACCTGTATGGCAAGAAAAATTTTGACCGAAAACAACAAACAAGCTTTGCATACCTACTCGGCTGTCTTTGATGATGTGCCAGAATCTGATGAAAGCCCTTACATTAAAGCAGTGGAGGCACAAGGAGGAACAGTTGGGCACTATTTACATGCGGATCAAGTCAGCCCTTTAACTGACCTAGAGCAAGTACTTTGGCATCTTGACGAACCTATTTTTGCTGGCAATTTATATATTAATTGGAACATATATAGTATCGCCAAAAATCAGAACATCCGTATAATGCTTGACGGATTTGATGGTGATAATACAGTTTCACATGGTGTTGGCTATTTATCAGAGCTAGCACTTGCGGGACGATGGTTAACTCTATGCTGGGAGATTCAAGGATATGCCAAAAATTTCAAATTTTCTTTCTGGCAGATACTTTGGCAACATTTCTATAACTACGGTTTTAAGCGATTAGTTCGTAAATACAAACCTCTTAACCTTATACACAAATTATGGCAAGCTGGGTCTAAAAGATTATGGCGGACTAATATTCAAGCACAGCCTCAAAATGTAATACTCAATTCCACGTTTGTTGAAAAAATTAGCTTAGAGCAACGTCATCAAAACTTTGAACAAGTACATAATTTACCACAGCATAACCAAAGACACCATCACTATAAATGCGTGACTGCTGGAGTTTTACCATATACCCTAGAAACTCTTGACCATGCATCTGCTGGATTTGGTATTGAATTGCGCTATCCCTTCTGGGATAAACGATTGGTAGAATTTTGTTTATCTATACCAGCGAATCAGAAAATGTCTCAAGGATGGACTCGTGCAGTTTTACGACGTGGAATGGCAGGTTTTCTACCTCAAGAAGTCCAATGGCGAGGTGGTAAAGGTAATCTGTCATATGGCTTTGATAGGGGACTATTGAAGTTTGAGCGAGGACGCTTGGAGCAAATGTTGACACAAGAACTAAATTTGATTGAAGAGTACATTAACAAAAAAACTGTGACTGAGGCTTGTCAAAAATTTATCTCTCAGCAGTCTCATGATGACGATGCAACTGTGACTTGGAAGGCTTTAGACCTATCACTTTGGTTAAATTACATGGGTTTTAATTCTTAATTTGATTATCAATACAACCAGCTAGATAGGTTTAACGTTCAGAAATAAATCTTTAGATGGTTGTCCTGTTGGAGAGTTTTAAAAGAACATCCAACAGCACAGCTAGCCTAAAGGTTAACTCTATCAAGGGTTTAACTTTTGGAAAGCTGTTTCCCTCAATCAAAACACAAGGAAAAACAATGAACTCCAACAAAAAAGCTTACTTTGCACCTGAACTCGTTGTTCACGGCTCTGTAGAAACCATTACCCAATCAGGTGGTCCATCACAACGTACAGATGTCCCTAACGGTACAGTTCCAGGAGCTAACGGTATCAATGACATTACCTCATAAGAGGTTAGTCGGATACTAAGTAACTCTAAAGAGCTACCTGACGTGAAGTAAAGACTTAATCCTAGGCTATAAGCCTTTACTTCACAAAGCATTATTAAAGGCAAGTATACTCAGATGTTGCACTCAAACCAGGCAATTAAAGTTCACGGCAATACATACCGATCTGCTTAAGCAGACTCAAACAAAATTATTTATTTTGTCCGTGTATCCGTAGATTTTATTTGCCAACACAACATCTGATATACTTCCAAAATCTCTTTCGTCTATTTAATAGCAAGTTAACAACTTTCTGTAAGCAATCAATAAAATTCAAAAAATCAAACTCAATAAATAGAATTTTAAAATTATATTTATGGAAAATAACGATATTTTTACAAATCTTATCTATCCATATAATCCAGCAGTGTTTTTTCAAGATAATTGGGAAAAAAAATATTTTTACATTTCGAGAAGTAATAATTTTTATTATCAGAATATACTGAACAATGATGATATTGATTTACTGCTACAAAATAAAAACTTGCAAGTAGAGAATGATAATTTAATTTTAGTCAAAGATGGTAAAAAGTTAGATTATGAGCATTGGGCAAAAAAGCAGCATAAGTCCAATCAATACTTAATAGATATCGACAAAGTATTTACCCTGTTAAATCAGGGTATTACTTTAGTTATAAATAGTGGACATAAATTCATTCCCAAATTAATAAATTTTTGTAACTCTTTGGAAAAAGAGTTACAATTTAGAGTTAGAACAAATATTTATATTACACCACCAATAGCAAGGGGTTTAGCAGCACATTTTGATGAACATGATGTTTGTATTCTACAAATTACAGGTACTAAAATTTGGCATTTATATCACTCCCCCATAGAACTACCTTGCAACAAGAATCATCAAATTAAAGACTTCCCATCCTTGGGAGAACCTGATTTTACCGTTGAATTACAACCGGGAGATTTATTATATATTCCTAGAGGACTCATCCATCAAGCTTTTACTACAGATACAACTTCTATTCATATTGCATTAGGTTTATATCCTACTTATGGGTTTGAATTGCTGCAAGAAGTTGTAGAAATTGCTCAATATAATCCTATTTTTAGAAAAGCTATACCTCATGGATTTGCTAGTAATGAGGATATCAAGCTATTTAAAGAAGAATTTCGTGAACTTTGTCGAGAGTTAATTGATAATCTGGATGTAGATGTTCTCCTGGAAAGAAAAAACAAACAGTTTATAGCAGCTAAAGGTACAGAAGATGGCAATCGTTTTCAAGATTGGTTAAATATTAATCAAATCAATCTGAATACTGTATTGTCACGCAGAAAAACGATTGCTTTTTCTACGGAAAAAGATGCTGAAAACATTCACATAACATTTTATAATAAAACATTAGTTTTCCCGAAATTTTTAGCAATTTCATTAACTACCATATTATCTAATGATTATTTTATGGTTAAAGATATCGGTGGTTTGATAAATAATGAAGGTAAGCTCCAGTTAGCAACTAAATTTGTACAAGAAGGATTCTTAAAAATAGAGAATCTAAATGGTGATATTTCAAAATATTTAACAAAGGAAGATAAAAACTATGAAGCTGACTGATGAACTCAATACCGGATTGGCACTACCTATTATGGGTACGAAATCATATACCACTTCCAAACGAGAAGAAAATATATATTTTTATACTGCCTATGGGTTAACAATTAATTCAACAATACATCTTCCAGAATTGCTAATTAGTAATCATATAGATGTAGATGTCGTCATTCGGTTTGATAGGCTCAACCAAAGTCCATTAAAAGATAAGTCTATATTACATTCCTATCAATTAACTACTGATGGAATGTATTTATTTTTACTAGGAGCAGGGACGTTTCTCATCCGTAATGGTAACGAAATCATCATCGAACCTGAGCCAAATGCAGATGCGAATAAAATACGTCTTTTTCTCTTAGGTGCAGCAATAGGGGTATTACTCCACCAGCGAGGATACCTGACTCTTCATGCTAGTGCAGTTGCAATCAATGATACTGCTGCCATTTTTATCGGGGATAAAGGATGGGGCAAATCTACAATAGCAGCAACTCTTCACGCACGAGGATATAACTTGATTGCTGACGACGTGGTTGCTGTTGACCTGCATAGCTGCCAACAGGCTATTATTCTACCAGCTTTTCCCCAACTAAAACTTTGGCCGGACGCGTTAACATCATTAGGAAGTAAGCCCGAAGAATTGCCGCAGCTAGTTTCCGATTTTGAAAAAAGGGATTTTCGACCTAATCGCGGCTTTATGCGAACAAGTATACCTCTCAAGCAAATTTATGTGCTTGGTAGAGGTGAGGCTGTCGAGATAAAACCTCTCAATCCCCAAGAAGTTCTGACTTACCTAATTCGTAATTCTTACATTACTAGATTTGGCGAAGAGTTGCTCCAGTCTGATAGAGCATCCTATTTTCGACAGTTAACTCAACTTGCGAAACAAGTTTCTATCTCTCATCTGCTAAGACCCAAAGATTTGTCCTTGCTCCCTGAAACAGTAAAACTTGTAGAAGAAAATCTTGCTGTTTAGCTACAAGTAATCCAAGAAATAAATGATTCCGTAAGATAGGCATCTTGCCTGTCTGTGTGTATTTGTAAGATAGGTGTCTCGCCTATCTTACGAGACTCCTACGAGAGATATTTTTTTAATTGGAATACTCCATAACTTCTAGGGCTACTTTGTATATTGTTACTGGTTGTATAGAATATTTAAGGAAAAGACTGTATAGTTACCAGCTATATCGCGTTTAGCTAATACTCGTGATTAAAGTAAGTTAGCTCAAGTAACGTAGCATTCAAAGCAGTATTCCCAAAGAGTAGGGTATCCTAATACCATTTTTATATGAAGATGCATATTAGCCTGCTTACAGCAGGCTTTGTTCCAGTTAGCACTTACTGCTTACAGCCTGCGGGCGTTC
>JANNFJ010000065.1:0-4463 GCA_031379725.1 Calothrix sp. OTE_75_metabat_31 | reverse complement strand
CCATTCGCGGCACAACTGGCTGGACGTGATGCTATCCAACAGCAGCTTGATTATCACAAAACGCTCGACCCGCGCAATCAATTAAAAATGCAATTTGTAGCAATTCGTACTCGCTACTTTGATGATTTTATCGTCGATTCGCTACCCGACATCAACCAAGTCGTACTTTTGGGTAGTGGACTTGATACTCGTGCTTATCGATTGCCTTTAACCGCATCAACAACGATATTTGAAATCGACTTACCCCAAATCATTGACTACAAGTTGAGTGTAATGAAACCCTATCATCCCAAATGCAACCACCATGTAATCGCTGGTGACGTGACATCCTCCAAGTGGCACAAGCAATTGATTACATATGGTTATCAACCACACTCACTAACAATTTGGGTGATGGAAGGTTTATTGATGTACCTTACAGAAACTCACGTTCGTCAATTGCTAAGTACAATTTCCGACTTGAGTGCATCAAACAGTCGCATAATCTCCGATTTAGTCAGCGTCAAGTCGTGGGAAGCGGGCGCAGCAAATAAAGACCAAACAGTAATCAGCGGACATTGGAAGTTTGGTTGCGACGAACCGGAGGTATTATTTGCGAACCACAATTGGGATGTAACGGTACAACAACCCGGCGACATCCGCGCAAACTACGGCCGATACACTGTCGAACTGCAACCGCGATACCCCAAAGGGGTTGCCAAGGGCATCGCTTAGAGATAGACGACGCTCTTATCTAGTTACAGGTTTTAATAGCGAGAATGGAAGCCTGCGGGCTGAAGCGCTATCGCAAACCGACTAGACCCAGCCTTTGCTGCAATTGCGTGTACCGCTCTTTCTGGTTAACAGAACGCACTGCCATACTGATCGCCTTCTTCGACCCAACAATAATCGCCAATTTCTTCGCCCGCGTCAGCCCGGTGTAAAGCAGGTTACGCGAAAGCATCATGTAATGTTGAGTGTACAAGGGTAAAATTACCACCGGGTATTCAGACCCCTGGCTTTTATGAATTGTGACACTCCATGCCAAGGCAATTTCATTGAGGTCGGCGTAGTCGTAGGTAACATCTCGTTCGTTGTACTGCACGATTACTTCTTGTTCTTCGGTGTCGATTTTGGAGATAAACCCAACGTCCCCGTTAAATACCTCTCGCTGGTAGTCGTTAGTTAACTGGATAATGCGATCGCCCATCCTAAATACCATTTCTCCCCTAGTAATTTCCACCTTTTCGGGGCTGGGTGGATTAATTAACTGTTGCAACACTTTATTAAGATTGCGAGTACCCACCAACCCCCGACTCATGGGGGACAATACTTGGACATCAAACTGCGGATTAAAACCAAGCTTGGGAATAAAATCACCAACCAACTCACTAATCACCTGCACCCCATGCTCTGGCTGATGCCCGCCCCCATGCCACAAACAATCAGATTGAGGAGTATTAGAAATTGGTTCAATATTTGGGTACTGCCCTTGGTTAATTTGATGAGCGCTTCTAATAATTGCACTCGTTTGGGCTTGACGAAATACTTGGGTTAATCGGACAACGGGAATGCGTCCCGAATTAATCAAATCGGCAAGTATTTTACCGGGACCGACTGGCGGCAGCTGATCTATGTCGCCTACGAATAGTATTTGTCCGTCGTCTGGCACTGCTTTGATTAAACTGTATGCTAAGAATAAATCCAACATACTCGCCTCATCGACAACGATTGCTTTTTGGGGCAAGGGATTTTTCATGTCGCGCTTAAACCCCATTGTTCTGGGTTCAAATTCCAACAACCGATGTATAGTTTTTGCTTCCAATCGGGTCATCTCGGTTAATCTCTGCGCTGCTCGTCCGGTAGGTGCAGCTAGGGCAATCGACTTACCCATTGCTTTCCATAATTCTACTATGGTGTGTGTAACAAAAGTTTTGCCAGTACCAGGGCCGCCTGTTAAGAGTTTTTCTAAGGTTTTAAGTTTTTTTTGAGACATTTCGGAAAAACATGAGATACGGAGACGCTATTTGTCGTAAAATGAACCCAATATAATACATCCAACTAAATATAAAACGAGGCGGCAATTCTTAGTTTGAGAATTGCCGTAACTGTAATTTAAAACTTGACATAGCCAATTCCAATGGAGTGGTAATATCTTACACCATTGGGGTCTTCGACAATCCACTCACTCCAATGTGTCGTTGAGTGATGTTCTAATGGAAGTTTCTTCCCCTTTCCATAAGCAACCTTATCAACTGCATCGAAGGTACTTTCTGCTTCAACCTTTACAGGTCTAAAGTAATTCTCTTTCACAAAAACGTAATATGTTGCCATGTAATGTGACCCTTTTTAATGCTTGTGTATAAATTATCTAACCCTCTTGCCATGTGGACGAACTGTTTGACGTTGAGCATAGCCGTATGCAAATGCTTGTTGGTCTCCCCATCCCATCCGCGATAATATACCGACTCCAGCACGGTCAGTAAATATTACCCCAGCAGTAAATCGTAAAACTTTGGGATAACAGGTAACACCCAACACACGCAACGAGGCTTGTCGCACAATTCGTTGAATCGTTTTCTGACTTACAGGTTTTTGATGTAAAGCATGTCCTGGAGCAATGAGTAGATACTGATTTGTAGAACCTTTTAGCTTAGAATGGCGTTGTTCAAGGAAACGTTCAAGTAAAGGCTTAAGCCATATTGCAGCTTGAGACGGAAATGAAAGCAGATTATCAAAGCGTCCTGGTGTTCTCTGACCACGAGAAGGTGCAGGCTTTGGTAATACTAAATAGTAAGCCTCTACCAATGTCTGCACAGGAATATCGGGGCGCAAAGCAATCACGCAAGGTAACTGAGCAAACCGTAATTCTTGGGTGGAAAGCCCATGAAAAATGATTAGGTACAATACTAAAGCTTCAGTTGGGTCTGCATTATCATCTTTAATGTAGTCACATAACTGCTCAATTACTTCCAAAGAATAGTGATTGATAGTCTGGTCTGGTCTTTTGACTTGGCGACAAACTGGATTAAACATAACTATGTGATTCAGCTTGCACCAATCGAAAAAAACTAGTAATCCAGAGCGATGCCAACTGACTGTTGCAGGGCTATATCGTTTGACTTGCTTTAACTCCTTAAAAATACCACAGCAAACACACACCAGTGGTGGTTTGCGTTCTTCTGGATTAAAGGCTACCGTACTTTGACATACTGAACACTGCCACTGTTGGTGCAATGTCAGTAAATAGTCATTGATTAATTTTTCTTGCACCTGTTGAGGTGAGCTAATACCTAACTCATCACACCAAGACCAAAAAGCGGTAAGAACATCAAGATGTCCACGCACGCCACGCGGTCGATATTGCTGCTGCCAAAGCCAAGAGGCATATTGATGTAAAAGTGGCTGGATATGTTCAGGAGCCTTGATGATGGGAAGTAGAGCGTTACGTCTGGCAACATATGCATCCCAACTAGTCAGCACAGATGATGCAGCTAAAAGATGCCCTAGTTCAAATAAACAGGAGCGTATATGTTTGGGTATAGCACGATTGGTTAGACCCAGTTCCGGAAGAGATTCATCAATGGCTTCCCAAGTTAATGGTTGAGGAAGTTGGTGAGACTCTAAGAACTTGCCAAAAACTCGGAGCCTTCGATTAGTTTTTTCAGTAACTAATTCCCAATTTATCGAATTAACAAGAAGGTCAAAAAGAGTTTTATTATATGGGTAGATGGTGGTATAGTTCTCCACATATTTACGTAATGCTTTTGGAGCTACCTGATTGTTATAGCAATGTTTGCATAAATCCAAGGACTTATTGAAAATTACTTTAACTCGACCACACCCAGCACATGAGCGCAAACCATTGTTTTTCTTTGCCCAGCAAGTTTGGCAAATAGATTCACCAACCAATACAGATGAACGTATTTGACCGCAAATACTACAGTTTCTCTTGTCCTGTTTAACTTTTTTAGTTTGACGCTGAAGTATTGTGTTCTGACAAGTTTTACAAAGCCAATCTAACTGATTGAAAATGATTTTAACCTGATTGCAGCGACTGCAAGTTCCTTCGGGTCGAGCATTGATGGATACACAGTTAGGACATAAACCAGAGGATTTCTCTGGATAGTGTGTCATCCGTCCACAATGAGTACATTTGGTGCTAGACTGTTTTCGATAACAAGTCTGACATATATTGATGGTTTTCAGGTAAGTTGGACGCAAGGAACCGCAAACGATACAAATAATCTCCTGTTTATCATTTATATCTGTACTCATAGGAAATCTCCAGTATGCAGAGATGTTGCTTGACAAAATGCTAATTTTTGTGCTGGTGACTTTTTCTTCAGATTCCGTTCAGCTTGCTGTGCCTCAATTTTACTGTTGAATTTGCAGGTACAAATTAGCTCAACTGGTCGGTTGTTACGGGTATAACGACCTCCGAGTCCAGCATTATGTAAAGCGATACGCTGCTCTACATTTTT
>JANNFJ010000062.1:0-8367 GCA_031379725.1 Calothrix sp. OTE_75_metabat_31 | reverse complement strand
GGGAAACATAATCTTTTTGAAAACTTACAGATAATTTGCCTCTTAAAGCATTGAAAAGTGTCAAGAGTAAAGACATAACACGATTGCGAGGTGCTTTTTGTTGAGTGCTTTCGACTGCAACAAGGGCACCGTCAACTGCTTCAAAAATTTGTTGTTCCCTAATATTCTGTCCGCTAGCAGTATCCTGTTTAGTATTGCTATCTTTCACCCCTGCAATGGCACCTTCCATTGCTGCGATCGCTTCATCTTTAGCCTGTTGACCCTTGGTCTTAAAATTCTCTATAACTGTTGTAACGGCATCCTTCGCAATATTACGAATTTCTCCAGAACCATCTTTGATTTCATTGACAGCCTCGGTAACTGCAACTTGAACAATCTCACGAATTCTTTTAGTTCTAGCACCACCTGTTTCTTTGACTTGTGCTAAATCTTGAGCAATGCGTTCTTTAACTGTAGACATATATGCTTCTCCTTTGATGAAATAATAGTGAGCGTTAATATTGGCTCCCCCTTAAAAAGGGGGGTTAGGGGGGTCATTTCGTTAATTAATATATTTGTAGATGAGACTTCAAAACACTTGTTAGCTATTTAATTGACAGCCACAGCTTCAACATCAATTACAGCATTTGGTTGAGTAGTATCTACTTGAGCATAATTTTGCTTCTTGGGGTTTTTAAGTTGATCCATAAAAATTTGGGATACTTCCGCAACTAAGAAGCTTGCAATTACACCATCATCAAGCCAACCTAAAAGTGGTATGGCATCTGGTACAATATCTAACGGACTGATGAAATAAAACAAAGCTGCAAAAATTGCAACCCAACGATACTTAGGATTACGTAAAGCCTTACGAATTCCATCTTGCAACATTTGGGTAACAAACTTATTTTTCATTTATAATGTCCTCTGCCTCATAAATTTATATTGACAGATATATTTAAAAAAATCTGGTGTAGATAACCATCCATTCTGTTGTGAAAATACACCGTCCAACTTTTGTAGTGCTAACCGTATATAAACACAACCTTGTGGAACAGGCTTTCTCTCACCTCATCTCTATATAAAACTTAAATAGAAAACAGCTTCTTAAAACTTACCCTTACCAGGGGCTTTTATAAAGTATAAAAACTATAGGTATTACAGATTCATAGTAGACACTCCCTTAACTCATATAGCAATTCAAATCCTAAAAATTGTTAATATTTATTGTACAATGTCCCAAAATGGACAAAGTTTATAAAATTTGACTCCTTAAAACTTTTCAAACACTCTCTAAGAAATTTCTCCTCTGGGAATTAAATTAACATTAATTCAGCCTGGTTCGTTCCACACAGATTTTGTCACACGTTCTCTTGTTGTAACTGTGTTTGGGGTGGCTGTGTCGCCACTTCCGCTTCGGTTACAGCAAAAATCAACCCAACATTATCATCAAATAACTCCACCGCAGGCAAAGCCTTCTCACCTACCACCGTCACCCGCACAGAATTCGTGTCAATATTCGTAACTGTTATTTCCGTAATTCCCGATAAAGGCTTTTCCGATTTAAACGTGAAAGCATCCCCATTAGAGTTCAGAATTGTTGCCTTACCTAAATTATCCCATGCTCAAATTTCGTGCCATTCAAATACCCGTTTCCATTTTTCTTTCAATCGATAGCGACTTTTCAAAATTTAGAGCGATCGCCTAAATTCCCTTTAATTCTTTTTATAAACATATTCAACACGAAATGTTATAATCTATAATTGCAATTGCGGCATTCGCTTTCAGTCTTTGCGTTACTGCCTATCTGAACCTTCAAACTAAACTCGTCCGCCTCAGACTGATGCCGCCCGAAAGCGACAGGCCGATGTTACCTCTGGAGTACTATGTCTTTTTCTACACTCGGCTTGTCCAATGAAATTATCCGTGCTGTCACCGAGCGGGGTTACACCAAACCCACCCCAATTCAGATACAGGCGATTCCTGCTGTATTGTCGGGTGGCGATATATTAGCTGGTGCCCAAACAGGTACAGGAAAAACCGCGAGCTTTACCCTGCCACTCCTGCATCGGCTGTCCTCCAACAATAGCCCCAAAAACGCGCCGAATGGATACCCACTCATCCGGGCGCTGATTTTGACCCCAACTCGTGAACTTGCTGCACAGGTAGAGGAAAGCGTGCAGGGGTATGGTAAATATTTGCAGTTGAGATCGATGGCAATGTTTGGGGGTGTCAGCATTAATCCACAGAAGCAGCGTTTGAGAAATGGTATAGATATTCTCGTTTCTACACCGGGACGGCTTTTAGACCACGTGCAGCAGGGTACGGTAAACCTGTCAGGCATTGAGGTGTTGGTTTTGGATGAAGCAGATCGAATGCTCGATATGGGCTTTATTCGTGATATACGCCGCATCCTTTCGCTGCTGCCCAAACAGCGACAGAACTTACTATTTTTCGCCACATTTTCGGAAAAAATTAAAGCACTCGCGGCAGGGCTGCTCGATCGCCCGACAATGATTGAAGTGGCACGCCGCAACGTTACCGCTGACACAGTGGCGCAAAAAGTATACCATGTGGACTACGATAAAAAGCGCCAATTACTTGCTCACTTGATTAAACAGGATAACTGGTATCAAGTATTGGTGTTTACTCGCACTAAGCACGGGGCTGATCGTTTGGTTAAGCAGTTGGGAGAAGACCGCATCCAAGCGCTGGCAATTCATGGAAATAAGAGCCAGTCGGCACGTACACACGCTTTAGGAAAGTTTAAGAATGGTACTTTACAGGTATTAGTAGCAACCGACATTGCGGCGCGGGGTCTTGATATCAGCGATTTGCCCCATGTAGTTAACTTTGATTTGCCCAATGTCGCGGAGGATTATGTTCATCGTATTGGTCGTACTGGTCGTGCTGGTGCCAAGGGTGAAGCTATATCACTTGTGTGTGTTGATGAATATGAACTATTGGCGGATATTGAAAAACTAATTGCCGTTACCTTGCCCTTTGAAGCGATCGCAGGTTTTGAACCCAGCCCACACAATAAGTCTGAACCAATTCAAGATGGACGTAAACATAGACAACAAACCGTCGGTAATCAACGACCGACTCGAAAAAATACTAAGTCGTCATCACCATCGGCTAAAAAGTCCGCAGTAGTAGGCGTTCGCAATGGGATCAAGAAATCTGGAACGCGCCGTTCTGCTAAACGCGATCGCCTTGATTAGCCCTAGAATCATTCAAAATTTGATTTGCTATATAGCAGTTCCCAACCACGTGTCATGCTTGCGCCCCGATCTCGGTGTAAAATGGCTGTACCAAGCGTGGGTTGAGAAACGCTATAATAATTTTCTACAAGTAATTAGACTCAGGGTAATTAGAATGAGAATTAGCGCTCGTAATACTCTCAAAACAAAAGTCAAAAAAATTACACATGGTAGTGTAAACAGCGAAGTGACATTAGAACTATCGCCAGGAGTGGAGATTACAGCAATAATTACGAAAGATTCGGTCGAGTCACTAGGTTTAGCTGAAGGAAAAGAAGCTTATGCAGTGATTAAATCAACTGATGTAATGGTTGCTGTCGAATAAAATATAAACCTGTCATCCTGAGCATGGAAATGATGTAGAGACGTTACATGTAACGTTTCTACATCATTGTTTTTAGTAACGCATAATTTCTATACCGATGTCTGATGAAGCGTAACAATAGTGGAGAATATATACTTCACTCGTTTTCGTTTACTCGACTGCGATCGCAATATCCGTAGACTTAATTACCGCATAAGCTTCTTCTCCCACAGCAAGTTCTAATTCTGCTGCGGAAACTTGTGTAATCACCGAAGTTAGCTTGACCCGATGAACAATCTCTAACGTCACCTCACTATTAACAGGTCCTGTGACAATTTGCGTCACAACTCCTTTAAGCACATTGCGAGAACTAACTTTTAAAGGTTTTTTCCCAATTCTAACTTCTACTTCAGGTAAAACTTCTTGTTCAGGAACTCCCTCATCAGTATTCTTTCGACTTTTTTTCTTCGCAGTCAGAGGATTTTGGACATCAGTTTCCTCTTCGGTTGGTAATAGTACAGAATTTTTACTCAAACCCCGCACCAATTCCCGTAAAATCTCGGTTTTAGTGCGCTGCGACTGTTGGCAGAACTCCTCTAAGGCTTTCCGCTCCTCGTCCGATGTTTGAAATGTAATCCATCCTTGTTCTTTTCTTGGCATAGTGCTACCAATTTAATTGGTAAGTTGGGTAAAAGTTGGTATGATACAAGCTAATACTATTTTTTACGTAAATACTCTCTCAAAGCTGAGGTTTTCATGGACAGAAGACGATTTTTTGCTTTTATTGGTGTAATGGTTGCTAGCTTGCTGTTAACAATAGGTTTACCGTTGTTGACTCCTTCGACCTCGACTGTGGTAGGTCAATCAAATGCGACTTTATTGGTATCTAGTGCTGCAAGCTTAAAGGAAGCAATGCAGGAAATTAAAACCAACTACCAACAAAGTAAACCCAGAGTCACCATCAACTATAATTTTGGCGCTTCCGGTGCTTTGCTGCAACAAATTCAGCAAGGTGCCCCAGCTGACATTTTTATATCTGCGGCTCAAAAGCAAGTAGATACCTTGGAACAGTCAGGACAATTAGTTGCGGGTACTCGCAGCATTTTAGCAAAGAACCGTTTGGTTTTGATTGTGTCCAGAAGTACAGTTGGTATTAACAGCTTCTTTGACTTGACTAAAGATAATATCAAGAAAATTGCCATTGGTGAACCTAGAAGTGTACCGGCCGGACAATATGCCGAACAAGTTTTGCAGAAGTTGAAGATTTACGACAGAGTAAAAGCAAAGTTTGTTTATGGGAATAACGTGCGTCAAGTCTTAGCTGCGGTGGAAAGTGGTAATGCCGATGCAGGTTTAGTTTATCGAACCGATGCGGCAATTTCTAATCAAGTTAAAACAGTGGTCGCTGCGGATGAGAAATATCATTCACCAATTGTTTATCCAATGGCAGTGTTGAAACAGAGTAAGAATGTCCAAGCTGCGAAAGAATTTGTTCAGTATTTATCTAGCGAACAGGCTAAAGGTATTCTTAAAAAATATGGCTTTATTTTAGAAGGGAGAAGGGAGTAGGGGAAAGAATCAACTCTTAACTCTTAACTCTTAACTCTTAACTCCCTTCAAATATGCCTCAAGATTTAACTCCGTTTTGGATATCAATAAAAACTTCTTTGCTGGCAACAATTATTACCTTCTTCCTTGGTATTGCTGCGGCTTATTGGATACTAGGATATCGTGGTAAAGCTAAGTCTGCGATTGAAGGTATATTTATCTCGCCATTAATTTTACCCCCTACAGTCGTCGGCTTTTTGTTACTGATGTTTTTCGGTAAATATGGCATCGCCGGACAATTTCTCGATAAATTTGGAGGCTTTAGTGTTGTTTTTAACTGGTATGGTGCTGCGATCGCAGCAACAGTCGTCTCGTTTCCATTGATGTACCGCACAGCATTAGGGGCTTTTGAGCAAATTGACGAAAATTTACTACTGGTAGCAAAAACCCTTGGTGCTTCCCAATCAACAATATTTTGGCAGATTATGTTACCGCTATCGCTACCTGGACTGTTAGCGGGGACGATGCTGGCTTTTGCCCGCGCTTTGGGTGAATTTGGTGCAACTTTAATGCTTGCAGGTAATATTCCCGGACAAACCCAAACAATGCCACTCGCAATTTATTTTGCTGTGGAAGGAGGGGTAAATAGTGAAGCTTGGTTTTGGTCGTTAGTAATAATGGGTACGTCTTTAACGGGGATTGTGGGGGTGAATATTTGGGGGAAGGGGAAAAACAGAAGGGGCAAAGAAAAAGGGGGACAAGGGGGATTTATTGTTCCCGACTCCCGACTCTCGACTCCCGACTCCCCTCTGTGTGTTGAAATTTATCAACAACTTGCTGATTTTGAGTTGCGAGTATCATTCAAGGCAGACAAGCAACCTTTGGGTTTATTAGGAGGTTCTGGGGCTGGTAAAAGTATGATTTTACGTTGTATAGCCGGGGTTGAGACTCCAACACATGGTACAATTATATTAAATGGACGGGTGTTGTTTGACTCCGAACGCAAAATTAATGTAGCGTCACGCGATCGCAAGATTGGTTTTTTAGTCCAAAATTATGCACTGTTCCCCCACATGACGGTAGCGCAAAATATCGCTTTTGGTTTACCCAAAGGGTTATCTAGCACAGCGATGCAACAAGTAGAAACTCAATTAATAGCTATGCAACTGGTAGGATTAGGAGACAGATATCCTCACCAGCTTTCTGGAGGACAGCAACAACGGGTAGCATTAGCAAGAGCCTTAGCTTCGCAACCGGAAGCGCTACTATTAGATGAGCCATTTTCGGCGTTAGATACATATCTGCGAAGTCAACTCGAACAGGAGATGGTTGCAAAGCTAGCTGATTATGGTGGTGTATCTGTGTTTGTTACCCATAATATGGAAGAAGCTTATCGAGTTTGCCCAAATTTATTAGTGTTGGAACGAGGAAAAACCGTCCAATATGGCTCTAGAGAAGAAGTTTTTGAACGACCGAATACTGTTGCAGTTGCTCAAATAACGGGTTGTAAAAACTTTTCCCAAGCTGCTATTAATGATTTTGAATTGGTAGAAGCAATTGATTGGGGTTGCACGCTACGAGTAATCGCACCAATCCCTAGTAATTTATCTTACATTGGAATTCGCGCTCACCAGATTACCTTTACCAATAACCCAACTCAAGAAAATACCTTTAGATGTTGGTTGGCAAAGACCAGCGAAACTCCCCACCGCATCACAGTATTTTTAAAATTACATAACCCTTCTGAAAATGCAGAAGATTATCACTTGCAAGCAGAAATATTCAAGGAAAAATGGGCAACAATCAAAAATCAACCTTTCCCTTGGTACATAAGCCTAGATTCCTCACGCTTGATTTTAATGCAGTATACACAGTAGGGGCAGTTAGGTATCGTGCCCCTACAATAATCAAAATTAATTAGACGGACTACTAATTACTAAAAGCATCTTTAATGCTATCAACAGCACCTTTGACAGCATTCTTTGAGTTATCTACTGCTTCTTTAGTTCTAGCTGCATCTTCGTCTGCTCTTTTCTCAATTCGAGCCTGATCGCGCTTTGCTTTGCGTTCGATGAAATTGCCATCATCATCGGTTGCATCATCAACCTTGCTAGCATTACTGTTTGCAGCTTCCTTAACCTTGTCTCTTACATCATCGATGAAATTTTTGCTTTTTCCAGCAACTTCATTAGTTTTATCTTTAACTTGGTCTGCTCCATCTCTAGACGCGATTAAGGTTGCACCAGGGGCGGCCATTGCGTCCGTGTTGGAGAAAAATGCACCTTGCCAAACAAAAGCGATCGCACTAAGACAAAACACAGTTGTAGCCAAAAAGCGTCCTGCTGCCGAAAGCCGTTTCATAAAGTAATTTGGTTTCATCGAATACAAGTCCTATGAGATTTATTACTTCATTTTTACTTCATCAGACTTATCAACTATATCATTCCCTAGACAGAGGTTTCCCCGTCAAAGGTTATTAATTAAATTCACTATTTTGATAGATATAAATTCTGCACTTTCCGTCTTTATTATATTTGCCTGTCGATGGAACGAGAGGGTATGCAGATTATAAATTCTGTAAAGAGTGGATTTATGTTATCATCTAACCCACATCAAAACTCATCGAAAAAATAGCAATATCTGTCGTTATTACCTGCGTTTCATCGTAGTATTTTATATTTTAGATATTGAAGTTAATAGTAATGACAAGTGAAAATCAGCTAAATAGAAATACAATAATAAATTTCTTATCTAGGCAAAGGGGCTAAAGCATTTATTTTGTAGCTGGCATTAATTTGCTGTATCGATGGTAATAATTTACTGTATTGTTCGGTCGGTACGAGAATAGTATAAAGCGCAATCTTATCACCGTGTTGCTCAACATAACTATTACCAGTCATTTTGATTTTTTCACCTTTGACCAAGACTTCATTATACCAAGTAATCCTAATAGTTCCATCAGCTAAGAAAACAGGCTTGGACTCGGAAAAATTAGTATTAGCAGCTACTATCTTCTTTAGAAAAGCTTGGAGTATTTCTATCATTTCTTGTTTACTTTGAGTTCCATTAGCAGCAAAAACATTAATTTGAGCTAAGGCATTGCCAGTTCGATCTTGCCAATATACAATTGCTTGTCCTGGTTGACTTTTATCTGTAGCCGTCCAACCTTCGGGAATGTCAATCGAAAACAAATTGTTTTTTTCCGTATAAGCTTGCAAATTAGCAATTACCACTTCCTTGGTTGTAGCAGTTGTATTCGGTAAAAGTGATGAT
>JANNFJ010000853.1:0-3557 GCA_031379725.1 Calothrix sp. OTE_75_metabat_31 | reverse complement strand
AGGCGAAGCCAGCCCGAAGGGCTTACGTTGGAGTGACTTGATGCCAATGGTTACTTGGGAATTATGGTTGGCTCGTGATATCGTTGCTGACAACCCTTTACCTTGGCAGAAGTCGATAGACAAGCTAACTCCCGGAAGGGTGGCCCAGGCTATGGGGATGATTTTAGAGGGTATTGGTACTCCTGCTCGTTTGCCTAAACCTCGCGGAAAGTCCCCAGGCTGGGAACCAGGAAAACCACGACAACGTAGAATTCGCTATCCTATAGTCCGAAAAACTACCCCAAAACCACGTAAAGAGAAAGAGAAATCGGCTTAGTAGCAAAGTTTTTCCTGGTTGAAGCTCGTGTTTTGCTAACTCAGTGCTACTGGGTCATTTTTGCTGCTTAGTCTAAACTCCAGTAGTTTAGAGAATTGGAGTATTATTAATTATTACAAATACCAAATCGGGACAAGCGCAGTTTAACTCCGGAAGTGCATCAATGCAGTAGCTGTTAAATTTGACTTGCTCCGATAACATGCGATTCGGCTCATAAGCGTTAATTACTGTATTTTTAGTAATCGTAAGGCTTATTGTGAAAAATCTATCTTTTGGCTGATTTATAAATATGATATTCGTTGAATACTAATTATAGTTACTTCAATACTATTAGATAGGTATATCAATACTATTGATTTAATATTTTATTGATGATGAGGTAACAAGAGCAAACAAGTCTAGAAGAAATTTCAAACTTCTCTTAACATTTTATCTGTAGTGGTCTTTCTAGCTCTGACAGCTTGCTGATGTTCTGCATAGCGTATATCGGTGTTTAAACTCGACATTCGGATTGTAGTTATGGAAGTAATAAGGTGCTAAAAATGAAAGAAGTCCTAGCATTCATCGAAAAAAAGAAGCAAGAATTTGCCCAAGTGCAATTCATGAAGTTCCTGCAAGACAAAAGTATAGACTCAAGACAAAGGTTAGCTTGGGCGCCTGCCTTTGCTCCTTTCGCTATGAGTTTCAAAGATTTTAACAGGGATATACTTCGTAAAGAGCCAGCGGATAGCCAACTTCAAGAGATGATTAACCAGCACTCTTATGAAGATGGTCGTCATTGGGTGTGGTTTCTGGAAGATATGAAGGTGATGGGATATGTAATCCCATTAGCTATACCGACACTTTGAAGTTCCTTTGGGGTGAGGAAACTATTAAAGTACGGCAGATGGCTTATGACCTATTTGCCATATGTACCTTTGAAGAAGATATTTTGATGAAGTTGGTTGTGGTTGAATCGATAGAAGCGACGGGAAATGTTGCTTTATATGAGATTGGACAAGTAGCCAAGGAACTCCAACAAATAACGTCGCAGCATCATCCCTATTTTGGTGAGTCTCATTTTGCGAAACAGACAGGTCACATCCAGGCAGAAATGGATGATGTAGAGCATTTCATTCAAAGCATACAACTGACAGAAGCACAGAAAAAGAAAGCTTTTGTTTTGGTTGAAAAAGTGTTTGCGGATTTCACTGATGCAATGGATGAAATGCTGGTGTTTGCCCAAAAGCACCTTTATGACCAACCTTTTATAACAACGAGTAATATTAAGCAATCAAAAATAGCTGCATAAATAACTTGCCTACAAGTTTTTCTGTGATGTCATCTCACTTTTGGGAAGTTGTGTCACCCTTACCAATCCCATCCACCCACTGTATGGTCGGTCAGTTGTAGTACTGCAAATTCCCAAAGTTGGGCAGAAGACTAAAGTAACGGGAGCAAGGCGATTTAGTGAGAGCGGGTTTTTATTCTCAATTAGATAGCTCAATTATCAACAAAACCAGGTATTTAGGTTGCTCCCCCATCGAAGATGGTTGCCAAGGGCATCGTATCCTGAAACAAGCTATATACGTCCTAGGGGAAACGCACCTCACAAAATCGCGTTGCTCCCCCTAATACTTATTACTGGAACAGTAACTTGGTGCTGTCTACACCCCACCACATGAAAAAAACTGTCTAATTCTAGTCAGATTTTCATCATTTAAGAATACTGTAGTCACTCATGCCTTGAAATATCTTTTTTAAATTTAAAGTAATAGTTGGAGTAAAACTATGATTATACATAGAGTGAATGCATCCTTAAAAGAGCTAGAGAAAAATTATCTTAAACAGTTAGAACGGTTTTTAAATTACCTGAATGCGCTCCAAAAAATTGAGATCGCAACTCTCGGTCCATCAGGAACATCAAGCGAGGCAACTGGAGCTTACTTGCTTTCATTGGTAAACAGAGAAAGCGCACAATGCTTAGTCTATCCTTCTTATGAAAACGCAATGAGAAGTGTAATCTCACAAAGAGCAGACTTGTTGCTTGTCGCTAATGCTTATTGTAAAATAGATGCGGTGTACATGTGCCCAAAGCTACAACTTTTGACTTCATTTGAATATCCAACGCCTTGCTACGGTTTGGCAAAAAAAACTGGCTATCAATTGCCTAAAGAACGTCCCTTGAAAATAGCTACTCATCATGCGCCTTTAAGTCTAATTTCTCAGTTTATGGATAATGATGCAGTCAGTTATGAAGTTACACTTGTTGAGTCTACCAGCAGAGCGGCGATCGGTACACAGCAAGGAAATTTTGACATGTGTATTACCAACTCAAATTCGGTACATGCATACAATCTTGAGTTTATCTCTGAAACTCGTCAGATTTTCATGGTATGGTCAGTATTTGGTCGGTCGGATATTTCTTCAAACCATAAAAATTATTCTATTATGGAATGAGACTTCTAAAAACCAGTTTTTAAAATCACTGAGGAGAAAATTTTGTGGAAGCTAGTAAGCTAGAGAAAAAATGTGTGATATTAATTGACGGGGACTTACCACTTGGTCTCATGACTAATACATCTGCTGTCTTAGCAATGACTCTAGGCAAAAGGATTGAAGGGATAATTGGTCTAGATATTTTTGATTCTTCTGGCAACTGTCACCTAGGGATTACGAACACACCGATACCTATCCTTAAAGGTACAAAAAAAACAATTAAGGAAATCAGAGACAAAATAGCTAGCGAAAAGATAGCTGATCTATTGCTTGTTGATTTCTCATATACAGCCCAAAAATCGAAAACTTATGTAGACTATGAAGATAAGTTATCTGCTACCACAGTAGAAGATTTGGAATACCTGGGAATTGCCCTCTATGGGAATAAAAAGGATATCAATCGATTTACAGGAAATACACCTCTTTTAAGATAGAGCTTCGTTACATTAGATTTGATTATATGGTTACTAACTAAAGACTAACAAAAGCTTGTGTAAATTTATCTCGGAGAGGATCAAGATGTTTTTGAAAACGAAGGAAGAACACCTAAGTAACATGATTATTCTTGAAAGTGCTTCATTCATGCGTGGTAGCTCGGAATCTGCAGATGAAGGTCCTGTTATGTTAATAACATTGGATACTTTTGCCATAGACATTACACCTGTCACAAATAAGGATTACAAAGTTTTTGTGGAGAGCGGTGGTTATCATAATCCTGAGTTATGGACTCAGAAAGGATGGCAGTATAAGGAATCTTTAAACC
>JANNFJ010001371.1:0-7649 GCA_031379725.1 Calothrix sp. OTE_75_metabat_31 | reverse complement strand
ATTCATATGACGACCAACGTACCTACCGATATCAAAAAAGAGGTTAACACTTCCCTATGGATTGGTGTTCTTTTGATAGTTCTAGGAATAGCTGCGATCGCAGTCCCATTTGTATCGACTCTCTTCACTGAGACTTGGGTTGCTTTGATTTTGCTGTCTGCGGGTTTTAGTAAGTTGGTTTATGCAACTCAAACTCGTCACGAAGGTGGTTTTATCTGGAAAATATTACTTAGCGCTATCTACATTGCCACCGGGATAATGCTGTTTGCAAATCCCCTCAATGGTGTTCTCACGCTAACTTTATTACTAGGTAGCTTCTTGTTAACTGAAGGTACATTTGAATTAATCCTAGCATTCCGCTTGCGTCCGCAACAAAACTGGGTTTATGTATTGGGAAATGGTATCGTCACATTATTTCTGGGTGCATATATCTGGTTCCAATTTCCTTATGATGCACCTTGGTTGATTGGAACTGTACTTGGTGCTAGCATTTTATCGACTGGTGTTTCGCGGGTAATGTTATCCTTAAATGCACGTTCGGTTTTGAGCAGTTCAAATAATAGTTCTGACCAAGCTGCTAGTACCTAAGCTTGTCCATTGTTAGATTTCCCTCATCGTAGGATAGGCGTCCCGCCTGTCCTATATTTAAACGCATAAGCGTCTCTGTTTTATATTATAAGACAGGCGAGACACCTATCCTACGGTTTTATATTTTCTTTATAAACACTTTCTAATATAAAGTAGTACTAATTGAAGTATAATTGCGTTCCTTTCGCTTGGACTGTTCCATTGCTTGACGAGCCGCTTGAACTAAATCACCAGGGCATTTTTCATCGTTTGGAATTACAGTAGCCACACCTAAACTAATAGTTACAAAAGGAGCCGCTAGACCAAAAAAATTGAGGTTATTATTGGGAATTGCTAAATCGATAACTTGCTTGCGAATTGCTTCAGCAAGTTTAAAAGTAGTTGCACTTGTTCTACCAGGAACAAGTAATCCAAATTCTCCTCCACTATACCGAGTCCCTATCAAGCGATACGAACTAGTAACAGAAAAAGTCTTGGCAATATCGTTAAGCAAATAAGCGATTTTTCGTATACAATTATCACCATCTTCTCTTCCATAAGTTTTATTGTAAATCTTAAAATGGTCAATATCTAATAAAATTAATGACATCGGAACTTGTTCGTCTGCTAACATTGACCAAAGTTGATTTAGTGATGTTTCAAAATACCGTTGATTGTACAGTCCTGTTAAATTATCTGTATTTGATAATACCTGTAAAGCTTGATTCTCCTGTTGTAAATGCTTCAAATATTGCCATTGGTTCAGTTTTCCCCAAGGTTGATTAGTGAAGTATTGCCGGTAAAGTTCGCAAGAAAAAGTACAAATATCACCATCCAACTTTATCAGACCCAGACTTTCTAACTTATATGCGGTAATATGATCTAATTGAATATTTCCACCTGCAAGAATTAATTCTTGGAGTGCGGTTTTTAGCTCGATATTTTCTTGTAATGTGACTAATAGACTTCGCAGGTGTGTAGAATAAATTCCCGTAATCATTAAAGCTTCTTGTAGTAGTTCATCTAATGTTTTATCTTGATAATTAGCCAGATGATACAAAGCTAGTCTGACTAGATATGGATGTCCTCCCAGCATTGCTTTGAGGGCAAAGGCATTACGTTTCCCGACTTTATCTGTCCAATCTAACCCGTGACGTTGTGCTAATTCTTGAATTTCTTCGACAGTAAAATCAGGCAATTTAATCGTTAAACCGACATTAAAAGGAGATTTATTAATATTTAAGTTAATATAAATTTCAGTAGAATGAACCAATACAAATCTTAATTTCTCTAATACTTCATTCTGTTTGGCTTCTTCATGCCACGAACGTAGTAAATCAAAAAAATCTTCAGCAATATCTGAATATTCAAAAATCCGGTTTAATTCATTGAAAACTAAAACTACAGGATTGTTTATTTGCTCTAGTAAATAGTATTGAAAATAAACAGAGCAACTAATTTTACTACCAATATCCTCATCCCAATAATCATTTATATTAGTAGGTAAATTTAGTTGTTGACTAACACTGGCACATAACCACCGTAGCAATTTATCTATTGACTTAAAAACAGCTTTATCAGCTTTTTGAAAATCTAAATATACAGTATGAAAGTTAAGGCTTTGAGCATGGGCAATCAACCGTAACACCAGTGATGTTTTCCCCATTCGTTGAGGTGCTTTAATGCGAATGATGCAACCTGCTTGAGTAATTTCTTGGTAAATTAATTTTTCAATCGATGGACGTTGGATATAAAAGGTCGAATCAAGTTCCACTGCATTCCCAGGAAATTGTATAGTTATACTTTGCATTAACTTTATTTGGTATAAGTCAGATAGGCTTTATATGAGAAGCAAATAAACCAGAAATTATATTGATTAGCAATACATCACCAGTAGGGGCACGATACATCGTGCCCTAAATACATGATGCGGTAGGAGATACATCCTGCGATACAGAATACATAGAGTTCTAAGTAATATCTTTTAACAAGCTATCTACTATAAGCAAGCAAGTTTTTCTTCTAATAGACATCTGGTAGAAATTAATTCTGCGTTGTCCAAAAGCTTTGGTAGGGGCGCAAGGCATTGCGCCCTTATGTCCTAATTGGAGATGTCTAATAAGTAAAAATAGGATGTGATACCTTTTTGCGAAAGTGGAGTCAAGTAAATAACGTAAAACGATTTTGAGATTTTACTGTGTGACTCAAATCACACGAATGTATGTCATCTAGTCACAAGTTTGTATTTCATAGGGTTTTGCGATAAAAGCCAACAAAGACATAGCTACTAGCTTATATCTTTATACATCTGTTTCTTTGACAAGTTTCTTATGCAAATGCAATCTATAATTAGTTCTAAGTGCATCAACGTAGTATAATACACTAATTACTAAAAGTGATTGATTGATTATTAATGCTCGTAGCTGCGGACATAGCGTTATACATGTTTCGTCTTTGCGGAGGGTAGGGCAACTACGAACCGAGAGTAGGTTGCTTTAGTAAAATCGATATACAGCAGATGAGATTACTTATCAGAAAATTTTTTAGACACATAATTATCGCAAAGATGTTTTTTTTCTTCCGTCACTTCTGAATTAGTCCGTAAATAATCACCTACCCAACTGCAAGCATAGTCCAAAAAATTTAAATTTAGAATGCGCTGAATATTCCACAAAATCATTTTTTGGTCGTCACTTGTTGAAATAAGACTACTACCGTCGGGGCTAAATGCCACAGACCAAACTGTTGAATCATGCCCGGTCAAAGTCTTCAATAAAGTGCCATCAAGTTTCCACAGTTTGATGGTATTTTGCCAAGTTCCTGTAGCTAATATCTGACCATCAGGACTGAATTCAATTCTACTGAAAGTATTTTTGTTACCTTTAATAGTTTTAACAATTGTCCCATCCGGTTTCCATAATTGGATTGTACCATCAAGGCTAGCAGAGGCAATAATATTATCGTTCGGAGAAAAAGCGATTCCCCAAACAGGGGCACTATGATTTTTAAAAGTAAATAATAATTTACCATCTCGCTGCCAAAGTTTGACAGTACCATCTGCACTCGACGAAGCGATTAAGCTACCATTAGAGTTAAATTTGACTGTCACTACCCTAGCAAGATGACCTTTGAGAGTAGTTAGCAAATGCCCATCATGTTTCCACAATTTTACAGTGCTGTCATCACTTGCTGAAGCAAAAATTTGATTGTCAGGGCTAAATGTAACTGAATATATTTGTGCATTATGTGCTTTAAAAATTATCGGCTTGGGATGATTTTTGTATATATCCTGCATTTGCCAAAGATTAATTTTGCCATCTCCAAGCCCAACCGCAATAGTTTTACCGTTGGGGCTAAATGCAGTTACAAAAATACCTTCCCCTTCACCTTTAAATGTTTTTATTAATGTTTTATCTTTTCTCCACAATTGAGTAGACTCTTCTCCATCACTGGCAGCAATTATATTACCATCTGGACTTAAAGCAGCAGTAGAAATTGTGGCATTATTATTATAGAAAGTTGTTAATAAACCTGGGTTTGTTTTCCAAAGTTTGACTGAACCATCTAAACTAGCTGAAGCAATTATGCTATCATCTGGACTAATCGCAATGTCTAAGATTCTCGTATTATGTTTTTTAAAGGTGTTGAGCAAAACACCATTGATTCCCCAAGCCCTCATTGTTTTATCTACGCTTGCGGAAATAATCATCTTACCATTATGGCTAAAAGATATGGCTTTTATGGCAGATTCATGCCCCTTAAAAGCGTATATTTCGGTTCCATCTAGCCGCCATAATTTTACTGTTTTATCTTCACTTCCAGAAGCAATAGTTTTACCATCAGGACTAAATGCAACATCCATAACCGAAGATGTATGACCTTTAAAAATTTTAAGCAAATGGTATATTCCATCTCTATCTAGCTTCCAGAGTTTAATAGTTCGATCTAAACTTGCTGTCGCAAGCATAGTATCATCGGGATTAAAAGCTATACTCGTAACTCCATTTTCATGAGCTTTTAAAGTCGAAATATTGCATTCCGTTTCTATACAATTATCATTTATCTTCCAAAATTTAACTGTTGTATCTGAACTAGCTGAGGCAATTCTTTTAGCATCTCGGCTAAAAATAATATCTAAAATTCCACCTTGATGACCTTTGAATGTTTTGATTAAACTACCATCCAAATTCCAGAGTTTGATACTACCATCATGACTCGCTGAGGCAATAATATTACCATCTGGGCTAAATTTAACTTTCCAAACTGTAGACTTATGAGCTTTAATAGTTTTCAACAAAGTACCATCAAATTTCCATATTTTAATAGTTTTGTCGGTTCCTCCTGTGGCAATGATTCGACCATTAGAACTAATTGCTACTGTGGCAACACCGCTATCATGTCCTATTAAACGGTTGTATTCGTGTACTCCGTAAACAGTACGTTCCAACACTGAATCTACCTGATTTTGAATTTCTGAATTTACATAATTACTTTGTTGCAATTTTCGTTTGGCATTGATTGCTGCTATTAATGCATCTAATTCTTGATTCGATGCTAAAAGTGCATCACTAGAAGTCGCAAGTGCTTTAATTTCATTCTGAACTGATTGCTGATATTGCGACCAAGTTGTAATACCTAAAGTTGTGGAAACTGCGAATGCACTACTGACAGCAAATAGTAACCATCTTTGTAATTTAGAAACTTTAGTCTCGCTAGCTAATCTTTTTTGTTCTTCAATAAGTCGGGCAGTAATTTCTTTTGCATGTTCTGCCTCTAAAATAATTTTCTCTCGTTCGCGGTTTAATTCTTGACTTGCGGCTAAAAACTGATAATCTGTGGGACTCAAACTTTTACCTTGTGCCCAATTTTGAGCATCAATTAAAGCTTGTCCGCGTAACAAACGCGATGTATCTTGCTGATTTGCGGCTATCCAAACATCAAAACTTTGGGAATAGGGACGAAGGTTAGTTAATTTTTGTGTTACCCATTCAAGGTTAAAAATCTCTTGATAAATGCGGTTTCTCACTAATAAAAAACCTTGCTGCTTGATAACTAAACCTGACAGAAGTAATTCTATTTGCTCTCGACTGTCATCAGTTTCCACTGGTATATCTTGAAGAATCTTTTGATAGATTCCTAATATTCGACCGATAAATTCCTGATTGTAATCGATTCGGTTACGTATTGTCCGTAAATGTTCGGGTTCGTCTTGCGATTCCCAATTCTTGATGATGCGAGAAAATACTAATTCTTTAATTGCTGACCTTTCTAGCAATCCTTGAGAGAGAAGGTTGGTTAAATTTTCACTATCGACAATTTGACACAACTTCTGTGTTAGAAATGGTTGTCCACCAGTCCAAGTAAAAATTTCCTCAGCAACCGCTTCGATATGAATAAATTTAGTTTCTAACCCCTTGACCAAATATTGGATTTCTGCAACAGAAAATCCCTTTAATTCGATTGCTTTACCAATATTAAAAGGGGTGCGTTTTTTATCGGCAATTAAATCACTAGGTGTAGCAACTCCAAAGATGGCAAAATTAAGACGATTATATTCTGGATTAACGGTTCGTTGGTTATAACAAAATCGAATTAGTGCAAAGAAATCAGCGGTAGAAAAATTTAGGCTAAGAATACTATCGATTTCATCGATAAATATAATTATGTTTTCATTAGCAATTTTCGCAAGAATAACATCTTCAATAAAATTACTTAATTGCTGAACTAAAGAAATATTTTCTTGTTCTTTCCACCAAGCTTTCAAATTTATTTTTCCGAATAAATTTAGCAACCGCGATAAATCGGTGATAATTCCTTTATACCATTGTTCGGGAGTTATATTTTTGCTACCGATGCGGGTCATATCTAAAAAAGCGCATTTATAACCATCTTGTTCGAGTCGATGTCGAGTGCGTACTAAGATGGAAGATTTACCCATTTGCCGAGAGTTGAGGACGTAACAAAACTCGCCAGCTTTTAAAGCTTTATAAATTTCCTCATCTGCTTGTCTAATTACATAGCTAGGGGAATCTGTCCCTAAACTACCACCAACTTGATAACGCATTTATTGATGTAGAATAATGTTTTTTTGATTTAGATAAACTAAATTATCGACTTATTGTAGAATACTATTAACGCTAATGGGCTTCATTCCCAATAAGATTATTCGTAGGTTAGATGTCAATATTACGTAGGTTTTGGGAGAAATCAGAAACCCGGATTCTTTAAGAATCCGGGTTTCTAGTCCCCTCGACTATCCTTAACTGACAAATATTGGATTTTACTACATAAAGTAAGTTGGGTATCTAATTTTGTTAGAGTCTAATGCTTTTATATATGTGAATTTTTTTATCGCAATACAATGACTCTTTGATGAAATTCATGCCGATTTTCTGTAAAACTCGAACGGAGGCAACATTTTCTGGTTCGACAATTGCTAATACATATTCACAATGCAGGGTATTAAAAACATATTCTAAACAAGCTGATGTAGCTTCAGTTGCTAAACCCTGTCCCCAAAACTCGGGGTCAAATCGATAACCTAATTCATTTTCGATCTTTCCGTCAATTTGCTCAACTGCAATCCCACAAGAACCAATTAATCGTCCAGTTTGACGGTGAATTACTGCCCATTTTCCATAACCATATTCTTGGTAAGAATCGATATAGCTTTGGATTTTGGCTACCGTCATATCGAATGATAAAGTTCCTATTGGGGAGAACTGCATTACTTCAGGTTTGGAGAGAATTTGGAAGAATGCATCTACATCGGATTTGGCAAACTCGCGTAATATCATACGTTCGGTGTTGATAATTATGCGTTCGTCATTAATTGTCTTACTGTTAACTTTTCCGGAACTGCGTACTTTTAAATAGCGTATTAACCAGCCATTTTTAGATGATTGCCACAAGCTGAAAACAATTATCAAATGTATAGCTAGCGTTATTTGTGCGTATGGTTGAACTGAAAAATTGTATATCCTTACCCAGTCTCCTTGGAAACCAGTGAATGAGAAAACAGGATAGAAAATTAATGAGTAAACAAGTTGTGCTACTGCAAAGTTATAAAATAGCTCTTTAAA